>CAZRTU010000058.1:0-8645 GCA_964603075.1 uncultured bacterium | reverse complement strand
TGTCGCTGATGGCGTTCATGTCGACCTCGATCCCGTGCAGCCGCCCGCCGATCACCGTGATCCGGTCGCCGGCATACTCCACGCGGCATCCCATTCGCTCCAGGCAATCGCCGAAGGCGACGTCGCCCTGCAAGCTGTGGCGGGAGAGGCCCTCGACGGTTACCCGGCCTCCGGTAATCGCCGCGGCAATCATAAAGGTCCCGGCTTCGAGATAATCTGGTATTACTCTGTATTCAATAGGGTCGAGTATTTTAACCCCCCTTACGACGAAATCACCATCTACTCTCTTTATCTTACCACCCATGGCATTGATGAAATTGGCAAGGTCCACCACATGGGGCTCTGATGCAGAATTCACGATCCTGGTCTCTCCATCCCCAAGGCTGGCTAACATAAGAATATTCTCTGTTGCTGTTACAGAGCGCTCGGAAAGGTTGATGTCTGCTCCTACCGGCCTTCCTCCAGCCATTATGTATCCATGACTTTCCCTGATCTCAATTCCGAGTGATCTGAAACCATCAAGGTGCTCGTCTATAGGTCTGGGACCTATTGCACAGCCGCCCGGTCTTGCAACCTTTGCCTCCCCACATCTGGCAATGAGGGGGCCTGCCACAAGAAAAGACGCTCGCATCTTCCTGACGAGTTCGTAAGGTGTCTCCGATCTTTTTATATCACCTGTATCTATAACGAGCTTATCTCTCTCCATAGTGGTTTTCGCACCTATATACTCCAGTACTGAAATCATTGCGTCTACGTCTTTCAGCTTTGGGACATTGTGTATTACGGAAGTGCCTTTCGCCAGAATGGTGGCTGCCATAATTGGGAGGACAGCGTTCTTCGAACCCGAGATTTTCACCTCACCTTTTAAGGGATGACCGCCTTTTATTACGAATTTATACATAGTCGATTATTTTTTCAGGACGCTGATAGACGCTGATTTTTAAAGAAAAATCTTTTGTTTTATTTTAATCTGTGTCAATCTGCGGTAATCCCTGCCTGGCGGCAGGCAGGTGCTTCCTATATCTGTGTAATCTTAGAGTCAAATGTTTTATGATCATCGTAAGTTATTATGTCTTTAGACATCCTCTATATCCCACTGGCTACTTACTATTAACCTATCTTCCTCACTCCTGCTAAATAGACAACCACAGTATTTCTGTCTGTATAAATTATATACTCTGGAAAGCTCAATGCTCCTTTTAAAACCGTCCTTCTTTTTGAAATCGTACGATAAAAAGGTAAGTCCATACTCCTCTGCAACCTTCTCACCAATTCTTTTAAGTTTTTTAAAATCCTTATGCGGACTGACTGACAGCGTGGTCGTAAAAGCCTCAAATCCGTATCTCTCTGCGATGGACGCGGTCTTAATCAACCTCAACCTATAGCAGATCTCGCATCTCTTGCCACCTTCGGGTTCGTTCTCGAGACCATGTATACTTTTTAGCCAATTATCCTGATCGTACTCGCCGCTTAACAGACTAAAACCAAAAAAACTGGACAACATCATGGTCTCCTGGAGTCTCTTCTCATATTCAGGACGGGGTTGGATGTTTGGATTGTAAAAAAATCCCGCAACATCATAGCCGTCGTTTTTGAGTCTCTCAAGACACGCGGTAGCACATGGCGCACAGCATATATGAAGCAGGACGTTCATTATAGATCCTCTGGCTCCAAAACCTTAGTAATGATTTTTATGGGTAGACAGTAAGCTCTTGCTATTCCTTACTATAGACCAAATATACCCAAAAGAAGTATACCATAAAATAGGTGAAAAGTCAAGCAAAAACTAAGACTCTCATCCTCAATCAAGAAACCAATTCACCATATATGTCATAGTCATCTACCCTGTCTATCCTGACATTATAGAATTCACCTATCTTGGCTTTGCCTTTGAAAAATACGCAACCATCGATATCGGGTGCCTGCCACTGCGTTCTGCCAACTCCCCGATAGTCACAGATTATGCGAAGACGACTTCTCATCAAGGAAAGGTTCTTCTCAAACGAAAGCTGCCTGGCGATCTCGATCACTGTGTCATATCTCTCATCCAGTTCCTTTTGAGGAATCAATCCACAGGAATCTCTCCTGTCGAAAACAGGCGAACCTTCCTCCAGCGAAAACCTGAATATCCCGAGAGAATCGAATCTCACGGAGAGTAGAAAGTCCACAAGTTCACCGAATTCCGTGTTGCCTTCCCCAGGATACCCTACCATAATCTCAGAGCGTATATGCATGCCTGGAATCTTCCTCAATCTGACTAGGATATCCTCGATCCTCTCTCTCGTCACTCTTCTCCCCATCGCCTCGAGGACAGGATTTGATATATGTTGGATTGGAAGGTCAATATACCGACAGATTTTTCTATTCTCTAAATATACATCTATCAACTCATCCACAAAGTGCCCTGGATGGGCATACATCAGTCTTATCCAGTATAATTCTTCTATTTTACATAGTCTGCGAAGAAGGTCTGGCAGCATATACTCACCGTATTCGTCAACACCATAATTCGTTGTGTCCTGTGCTATCAGTACCAGCTCCCTGACCCCGACGTCGGTTAATCGCTCCGCCTCCCTCACTATATCATCTATGTGTTTGCTCCTGTACGGACCTCTTATATAGGGAATAGTACAATAAGAACACCTGTTAGAACAACCTTCGGCTATTCTCACGTAGGCATAGTGGGGTGGAGTTAATATACAACGGTTGATATCCTGGGGAGTGTAATCTTCGGATGAGATAAACAGGCGGGAATCAGGGAGATTTCCATCTGAAAAATTCTTCCAGAAATCGTATCTACCTAATCCGACTATGAAATCGCATCTTAGCAGTGTTTCTTTACCAATGTGAGAGTCCAACGAACTCTTGAATCGCTGGGGAAGACATCCTGTGAGTATGAGTTTCCCCTTATGATCTGAGAGGTTAAGTATCTCCTCTCGTGACTCCTTCACAGCCTCTTCTATAAAGGCACAGGTATTGAGGATTATAACATCTGCCTCCTCAGGGCTCTCTGTAATACTGTTTTCACCAGCTAAAATATGTCCTGCAATAACCTCAGAATCGACAAGGTTTTTTGGGCACCCGAGTGTCTTTATGAATACCCTCATCTGTTAAAACATCCCTATCAATGCGGCTATTATGGTAACAATACCAACCGGGATCTGGAAAGCATTCATGGTATTTGTTACTTTATCTATTGACTCTTGCGCCTGCGGTATAAGTTTGAATAATTCAAAGAATAGAAACGCCCCGGCAATCAAACCCATAATACCCGGAAAGACATACCTTCCTACCCCTCTGAAGAGTAGAGAGAGCCCTACGACGAATACGACGACTCCGATCGGTATCTTAAGACCGACCAGTGCCTTGTTTGCCTCCTTGAGTATCCTGATTCTGCTGGTAAGTCCCATCAATAGTATCATTCCCCCAAGCAACAAAAATTCCATAATGCCTCCTTTCTGAAAAGGTAGTAGTGTGAAAAACATTAACCACAGAGAACACAGAGAATCTTTAGTATTAAGATATTTTAAAGATGAATTATCTGTCGTTTGGTCATTCTTCTTTTATCTCATACAGTTCTCTTTCAATCCCTGTTATATCTATTTTTTCAACAGGGAACTTAAGAGATTGAAAGAGATTCATCTTTCTAAAAGATCTAATTCTCTTACGTTCTCGTTCCTGCCCGTCTACCGACGGGTGTGGTTTTTCATATTTCTTTCATACTACATTCACAGTACTGGAGATGTCAAAAGGAACTAAACATTGAACCTGAATTCTATTACATCTCCATCATTAACCTTATGCTCTTTACCTTCAAGCCTCACCTTTCCCTGCTCCTTAGCCCTGTTTAATGACCCAGCCTCTTTAAGGTCATCGAAAGAAACAACCTGTCCCTTAATAAAGCCATGAGCTATGTCTGAATGTATTCTCTCAGCTGCCTCGACAGCGGTCGTTCCCTCCTCTATATTCCAAGCCCTTGCCTCTTTTCCTACAACCGTATAGAAGGTTATTATATTTTTTTTATTATAACTCTCTCTGAACACAGTTCTTACCAAGGGTTCTCCCAAACCAAACTCGTTCCTCAGTTCTTCATCGTCGCCTGTTTGCACAACCTCTTTTTCAAGTTCCCCACATGTGGGTATGACTGTGATTGAATTTATCGATGGTATGTCGAGGGGTTTTCCTAATTTACTCTCATCTATATTCAAAAGGGCAATACATGGTTTTATCGATAGGAAAGCAAACCCCCTGATTGTCTTATACTCGCGAGGCTTTAGGTCAATATTTCTCAGGGGATTTGCGCTCTCGAGTTCCCTTTTTAATCTCTCTAAAAGTTCGAGTTCGCCCTCAAACTCCTCCTTTGTGCTCTTCTTGATCTTCTTGCACCTCTGCTCACACAATATGGCATCTTCAACTATGAATTCCTCCTCGAGTTCCTCCAAATAACTATCAGGTTCCTTGAAACTTCCGAAGGAGGGTATTACAAGTATGAAAAGATCCATGGCCTTTAGAAGATTTTTCTCCCCTTTCGCATCCACAAACTCCAGTGTCTCATAAACAATCTTCTCCCTTCCAAACATAGATGCAAGAAAATCGAGTCTCTTATCTGGTATACTGACAACCCCAACGTCAGGTTCCATAGTATAAGTAGATTCTTTTTGGGTAAGAGCCGAGAAGATTGTGCTCTTACCAGAGCCGGTCCTACCTGTTATCCCTATCTTCAGCATAAAATTTACCTCATCTGCATTAGTGTGAAAACCTCAACCACAGATCTCAACCTGCGAAGAGCGAAGAGTGGAGAGTGGAAAGTGAAGGGCGAAAAATCATCTACCACTCTTTTTAAACCACAGACCTGCCTTGCTCTAAGAAATCACGATTCAAAGAGCTCCAAAAGTGACTCTATCACCGTACCGTTTTCCCTGACAAACTCCTCAGCCCAGAGCGGAGTATATTCTGTTCTAAGGAGTACTATCGGTACTCCAATTGTGTATGGGAGTGATAGATCCATACTGAAAACGTCTCCCACCACTATCTTATGACCTTCAATCTTTTTGAGTATGGTATAATATTCCTTTCTCCTTAAGTATACTGGTAAACCTGCGATTTCTATCTTTTGTGGAATTTCTTCCCAATCCATATCCACTTTAAATTTTCTGGCATCACCGTAAACAGGTATGCCAACATCTATCTCACCGATCATCCTCTTTACCTTGGTAGTACCTCCGTTGGTAACAACATACACACCCATTCCATTGTCGAGTAATCTCTTTAGTGCCTTGATAGTATCTTGTCTCAAATGGGAAGGCATATCCTTTGTAGCTATTCTATAAGAGATGGCTGAAAGTTCGCCCGGGCTCCCAAATACCTCTCTATAAATGTGATCGGTCTTTAGAAGCTCCTGTGCCGTAACATTATTTACTACAAAAGGGTCCTCATCCCCATAGCAACCTGGGATATCGTTAATTATCCACGGGTAATTATTTGGATTCGTGAGGATCCTATTCCTGATCTCAGAAATATCTCCTCTTACCCTATCTTCAGGGATCCCTTTACCTACAAGGATCTCTACCATCATCTTCCCCATTGCATTTGCATGAGGAAAGGGGTCTGTTAGAGTCCCATCAAAATCAAAGATATAGTTCATAATTCAAATTGCATCCCATCCCTTGCTGCTATAACGTTGATACCCAGTTCTTGCTTCAGGTCTTCTGCAAGGACCCAGGTCTTTGCCCTTATCATAGTCATACCAAAATGGGTCAGTATCGCGGTCTGGGGTTTTAGACTCTCGATTATCTCCCTCGCTTCAACAAGGGAGAGGTGATCGTACTCACTAATATCCTTCCTTACGACATTCATGATGATTACATCGCCTCCAAAGTCCTCATAGAGTTCAGGGAAGAATCTGGTATCTGGTATATAAGATACTGTTTTTTCTCCCTGAAATATCGCACCGTAAGTCTCAACACTGTGGATAAGCCTTCGAGAAGTATGGATATCTAATTTCCCTAAATGATACCTCTTCTTTCCCTCTAAGACCACCACATCATCGACATAACTCCTTGCGTGTCTCCAGAGCACTGCATCCTCGCCCAGGGCATCGGATGGTAAAAAGACTATTCCCCTCTTCTTAAGTCCACCATTCGTCATTGCCTCCACCATTACGTTCATATCAGCGCTATGGTCAAGGTGTCTGTGGGAGAGGAATATACCGTTTATCCTTTCTGGATCTAATTTTGCCCTGGAAGAATGGCATTTGACCAGTGTCCCAGGACCTGGATCAATCAGAACTACTGTATCGGTAAGTTCAAGCCATATGCCGCCAGATGCCCTTATCTGTTTAAACACGGCGATCCTGGCTCCTGCGGTACCGAGAAATACAATTCTGTCCATACATCTCAAAGTGACAACCCACAAAAGAACAAAGCCATAAAAAATTACTCACTCTTTCTCAAAACCTCGGTCGTATTTCGGTCATTGGAGACTATGGATATATAGTAATCCCCCTCTTCAATCCTGTATAAAAACCCCTTGAAATCCACGTGTGGTAATTCCTGGGGAAAATAGTCCACGAAATCTCCATAATCAGTTATGGTGGTATCCTTTAAAAACTTCGCAGAGGCAGAGTGCTTAAGCAGGGCTTTCTCAATCTTATTAGCCACACAGTTGGCGATGTATACCTTATACCTATCCCTGGTTATTCTATATCTGTAGAGACCAAGTGAACCCATCGAAAAAAATAGAATCAGAACTACTACCATCTCTTTTGTTGACAATCTCTTACCCATAGGCTATCCCTTCACAACCCCCATTGGTCTCATCTTGGCGACTTTCTTAGAGATACCTGCCCGCTCTACTACAGAGACCACCTTATCTATATCTTTATAGGCATCTGACATCTCTTCCATAAGTGTTCGGTAGGATTTTGCTCGTACAAGAATACCCTTTTCCGCAAGCTCCTTATCTATACTCCTACCCTTTGCCATCCTAATAGCCTTGTGTCTGGAGAGCCGCCTGCCTGCACCATGGCAGGTCGAACCGAAGGTTTCTCTCATTGCGGCATCTGTTCCCACAAGTATGTAGGAGTAAGTTCCCATATCACCGGGTATGAGAACGGGTTGTCCCACGTCCCTGTAAGTCTCAGGAACCTTTGGATGACCCGGTGGAAAAGCCCTCGTAGCACCTTTCCTGTGGACACATAGCTCTATTTCTCTACCTTCAAACTCATGTCTTTCTATCTTTGCGATGTTATGTGCAACGTCATATATTATATCTAACTTTATATCACCAAATATTGACCCAAAGGCCTCTCTTATCCAGTGTGTAATACACTGTCTGTTAGCCCAAGCGAAATTTGCGCCACATGCCATTGCGGCAAAGTAGTCTTGACCTTCTTTTGAATTGATTGGGGCGCATGATAGCTCTTTATCAGGGAGATGTATATGGTATTTCTCTATCGCACGTTCGCATACCCTGAGATAATCGTCGCACACCTGATGACCAAATCCTCTTGAACCTGTGTGTATCATACAGGTTATCTGACCCTCACGGAGTCCAAATCTGTCTGCAACGACCTGGTCATAGACCTTCTCAATAACCTGTACCTCAAGGAAATGGTTTCCAGCCCCGAGGGTTCCAAGCTGCGGTGCTCCTCTCTCCAATGCCCTGCTACTGACCTTTGAAGGATCCGCACCACCCAACCGTCCATTCTCCTCCAATACGCTCAAATCCCCATTCTCACCGAATCCGTTTTCCACCATCCATTTTGCTCCATCAACCAGAACCTCCTCAAGTCTATTCCTGGACAATCTGAGTTTACCTTTGGACCCAACGCCGCATGGTACATTCCTATATACAGCATCAAGGAGATTAGCTATCTTCGGCCTCACCTCATCCTGGGTCAATCCCGTCCTTAGCATTCTTACCCCACAGTTAATATCATAACCTACTCCACCTGGTGAAATTACCCCATCTGTTAATCTGGTTGCTGCAACGCCGCCTATGGGAAACCCGTAACCCCAGTGTATATCCGGCATTCCAAGTGAATAACCCACAATCCCTGGAAGGTGTGCTACATTAGCAACCTGGGCAGCCACATTCTCCTTTTCTATATGTTCGAGCAATTCTTTATCTGCATAAATCATGCCGGGAACCCTCATCCCACCTTCCTTATGGAGTATCCACTTTGTACTGTCAATCTGTTTAAACTCCATGAAAATCACCCCCCGATCTGTTTGCTCTCGCGGATCTTCTTACAGAGAACCTCAAGATGTCTTTTTTAGACATAAAGTACTCAATTGGAGGCACAGATGAATTTAGAGCATTTCCTGGATAAAATGCAATCGGGCTTTAGATTATATTTCACTTATTATTCTATAAAGGAGCTCTTCTAATGCAAACCTGTCTTCTATCTCTCCTCGCTTCATCGAGAGTTCGGTTTCTGTAAGCTTGGACATAGCATTTAAGGCTCTCTCCATTCCGAGCTGATTACTATATGCCTTACCATAGATACAAAATGAAAGCCACCTGCCCAATAGGTAGAGTATACCTGAGGGCTTCTCGCCCCATAAAAGTAGACTCTCAATAGCCGCAAGGGCTCTGCCCATATCCTTTTTACAAATCGCCTCCTCGAGGGAGTATATAGAAAA
>CAZRTU010000057.1:0-8761 GCA_964603075.1 uncultured bacterium | reverse complement strand
TATTGAGATGAGTTCTGTTAGTTCTACGGTCTTCGCATCTCCGAGATTGATGATTTCAAATTCGAATCCTCTCTGTAGTGCATTGAACACGCCATCTATGACGTCGTCTATGTAGGTATAATCCCTTTTCGAAGTACCGTCACCAAAAATCTGTATGGGTTTATCCTTCAGAATTAATTCGGTGAATTTTCTAATTGCCATGTCTGGTCTCTGTCGAGGTCCGTAAACCGTAAAGAAGCGCAGGATAACAGTGGGTATTCTATAGAGATAGTGGTATATTTGGCAGTATAGCTCAGCTGACTTCTTTGCGGCAGCATATGGAGATATCTGAAGCTCAGTTAGATCCTCTTCGTTGAAAGGAAGTTTCTTATTTATACCATATACAGATGAGGAGGATCCAAAAACGAAGTTCTTTATCCCGTATTTTCTGGAATTTTCCAGCAGATTTACGGTTCCTTTCACATCTGTATCGATGTAGTTCTGGGGCGATAAAAGGGAGGGACGTACTCCAGCAATCGCTGCGAGATGTACGATCTTGTCGATATGAAATTCTGAAAATAACATACCAAGAAGCTCTCTATCGAGTATGTCACCCCGGATAAGAGTGAAGTTTGGATGATTAATGATATTTTCAATGTTGTCTTCTTTCAATTTTGGGTCGTAGTAGTCATTAAAGTTATCGAGGCATATTACCCTCTCCCCCATTTTAAGGAGTCTCTCACAGAGATGTGAGCCAATAAATCCCGCACCGCCTGTTACTAAAATGTTCATTGTTCATCCAGAGTTGTTGGGTTTAATCAGTTCACTCGGTTTTTTGTGTTTATTGAGTCAATAATGATACTAGGCACTATGCACTATGGACTAAGCAGTATGCAGTTTGCACGGTTTATTGGGTTTACCCAGTTTACATGGTTAATTAAAACAGTCATTGGGTCATTTATCCTTTATATTTACAGTCCTTGTCACGTAGTCCTTAGTTATGTTAGTCATTGGTCTTCGTTCTTTAGTCATCTGTCTTATGTCTTCAGTCTTTGGTCTCTTGTCTTAGGTCCTTGGTCTTTCCTTTTTGTTCTTACTGCCTCTGCGAGAGATTATTCCTTGACTTTCCTCTGATTAACGTCTATCTTTTTATCCATCCTTGGGTGTCGAAATGGCAAAATTAGTCGTTTTTTTAGGGTTAGGAAACCCGAAAAGGCTAATTTTGCTTTTTAAAGTCCGTAAAGGGTACTGAATTCAAAAATCAAGGTAGAGGAATGTATTAAGAAGCGCTTTCAGTGTCATTTCAGCGACCTATTAACGTGCTTTTCGACATAAAAACCAAAGATAAATGCTTACACATAAATCTGAGAGAAAAGTTGAAATTTCCCTGGAAAATCCCTGGTAAAAATCAGATTTAGGACACTGTGATCAAAATAACATCTTCGCTTCAACCTTTACGACGTGATCAAGTGGATACTCCTCTCGCTTTCGACCTTGATAATCTAATACATAATGTATGTTACCCTTGGGTTTAAGCGTCAGGGATAACCCGATGAGATAGCTCAGCCCGGGAGGATATATCGACCTCGTTGCACAAGATGCCTTTCCTTCTATTGTTCTCCTGTTGGTTACTTCTAAATTAACAAGCAGCTCTTTAGTATCTCCTCGATATCGGAAATTAGGTGCAAGTTTAAGAAATAGAAACCTAACGTATGGATTCGAAAAGGAGTAAATAAAGTCTCTTATTTTCTGTTCGCCAAAAGTAGTCGTCAGACTCACCTTAGAATTTTTAATAAATCCATCAATCCTACCGCTCACTTCTCTCATTATGTCCTTTCCTATCACCTCTCCATCGATGTATGATTCGAGCGATTCTTCCTGTCTATAATCAAGAAAAATTGGAGAACCGTATATAGATGGATTCAATCCACCCTCTAACATTGTGGTTGATCTCTGCCTGGTGTTTCCCAGAGTTCTACCATCCCTAACATCGAGCCTCGAATAATATCCTGTGAACAGACCTTTCTTTAAAGATGTTGCTACACTGATGTGGTTTTTGTCGGTAATGCCTGATGTCTCACTCCAAAAGGATATTCTGCTGCCTTCTCCGGACTTGATTGTTTTGATTGTCAATTTAGCATCAGCAAAGGGGAATATATTAACTATATGTTGAAAGTGGAATTGATTAATCAACTCTGGGGAGCTTCTCGGTATCAAACGTCTATCATAATTACCATAATCATTTGGGTAATATCTTCCGGTAGAGGGATCTCTTGAGTAACTACCTTCTCCTTCTTCTACCTCATGGTAAAATTCTTCGTATAGGGTCTTTTCTGTTCTTGATAGATCATAATCGAAATGTAGATTCGCATACTCACTCTTTATTAGTCCATTAAAACTGCCCAGCAAAAGACTATAATCCTCGTTTCTTTTTTCGCCCTTTTTATATGTGAAGTTAATATCGACATTCCCCGGATAAAATCTTAGGTTTGCGTTCTTGGTCTTTTGAAATCTTTCCCATCTACAGGAGAGAGTGTCCCTCGTCTCTTCATATATCTCGAAAGTAAATTTGTCTCTTTCCAGACCCGCACCGTAGACATTTGATTTCAGAAACTCTCTTTCTATGTCCCCGATATAGAGATACGGCAATAGATATTTTACTCCATAGTAACCTTTGAGAAACCTTTCGGTGAATCTGATATCTCTGTTCCATCTACATTCAATCCCCTTTCTGTCACTCCCAAGCCTCAAGTTTAGATTCCCTCTTCGAAGGTTACCACCCTCTAAATAACCGTTCAAAAGTATCAATCTATGTGGATTTAAACCAAGTTTTACACCATAACCTCTCCCCCACTCTTCTTGCACATCAGGGCAGTGATAATCCTCTGAGCTCGACCAGAGGCGAGCCTCTAAATCATAATTATCTCCTCTTGTGATGTAAGATAAATTTCCACTGCCACCCCAGATTTCATCTTCCTTTTTAAGAGAGTTAACGTCATTCAAAGAGAATAGACCATCAATTGAAATAGTGGAGTTTCCAAATCTCTTCCCAAGAGAAACTTTTGATAGTGTGTATGCACGAGGTAGGGGAATCCGGACATAAGGAACATAATCTCCATTTCCTTTACCTACAAATTCATATCCTCCTAAAGAATTGTTGTATTCATAGTCACCTTCTTCTTTCTCGGTGAATTTAACGTCCCAATCTCCTTCGTCATATCCGATAAACACATACACAGAGTCCCGAAGGAGATAGTCACCATTGTTTTCTCCCACGTATCTCCCCCCAGGTAGCCATACCACTGAATCGCTGGACGAAGAAATGATCTCTCTATCCAACTCTGATAAAACAATTGTGGTTGGATGCTTCCCATTGTCAGATTCCCTGAATAAACCAAAACCGAATGAGAAATCACCTGTGACAGCGGCTTCAAATTCGTATATTTCTCTCCTATAATCTCCATCTGCCTCCTCAAAGTAAAAAAGAATGTCCTCACCACCTGTGATCGGAAACGAAGATTTAAAAAAAACTTGACCTATAGGGTAATCAATCATGTAGTCTTTCTCGCGCTTAAGCTCTCTACCATCCACGTATACCCTCTCGGAACCAGAGACAACTGGTTTTTCTCTTGAGAGAACATAGGGACCTTGTTTACCCGCCTTTCCTTTGAGTCTCAGTTTTTTTCGATTCCCTTTGGCAAGTGACACAGTTGCATCACAAGAGAAGTTATCCTTAATAAGCTTGCCACTTATCCCCTCTACTTTTCTTTCTATGGGTTGTCTGTGGTCACGTGCCGCATTGAAGGATAGATCGGTATCACCCAGCAAGAGAGACACGTTATCATTACCGACCTTTAAATAGGCCTTTTCAAAATCTGTAATCTCCTGGGTAATCCCCTCAGGATTCATAGGGAGATTCTCATCGGACAATTCGCCCTCTATCCTTAGATCTCCTGATATCTTACCCTCCATACATAGTCTGGTTGATTGGTCAATTGAGAAGTCCTTTCTGTTGCCGAGCGATATGCTGAATCTCTTTTCACCACCGAATCTAACCTGCTGTTTGTCATCCTTCTCAGTATAAGTGGCTTTCTCTTCGACCTCCACAGTATCTTCTGATTCTGACCATCTGTAATATTGGTTTTCCAGAGAGAAGGGCAGGGTCATGTATTTACATCTGACTGTATCTCTTTCGGTTATCGGATGATTGAAGAATAAGATCCCCCTGTCATAAGATACAGAGTAGTGGGCAGATGAATCATTTAAGGTAACGTCAACCGAGTTTTTTAAAAGAAAGGGAGATAAAACGTAGGGACCCCACGTTCCATCACCTGCAAATAATGTATCTTTTTCAAGGGGTAAGAGAAAAAAAAATAGGAGAATATTAAACATAGCCTTTTAGGTCTTAGGGAGTTGTTCTATTAGATTATGGTAAAAAGATAAATTTCTTTGATACCATAGTAGTCTCTCCAAACAATCTAACAAAATATACTCCACTGGATAACCCCGAGCAATCAAGAGTTATCTCATGAACGCCAGAATTTACAAAGCCGTAATATATTTTTTTTAACTTTCTGCCGGAGATATCAATAAGTTCTAAGGTAATTTCAGTACTAACAGGAATGGCATATCTTAATATAATATTATCTGGTGATGGATTAGGGAAAATCGTAATTTCCGATAGAACAATATGGTCTTCGTTATATTCACTAATTCCATAAGGAGGTGCACCATATTCGTAGGCACCCATATCTATAACTGCTCCTGCGGAGCCATCACCATCCCAGACACGTGAGCTATAGTCGAGATCATAAGGCAACAAATATAGGCCAGTGGTATCTGTAGTGCCAGCATCCACACATGGTGAGGTTCCGTTAAGGCGATAAAACGTGTCTGCGAATGAAGGTTCTAAATCAATTACCCCACCTCCCCAGACCACAGCGCCATATATGCCAATCGAATCTTTATCATGTATATCTGAATAGCTAACATTAGTGGTACAAGAAGTTGAAGAGTAGACCTGTTTACCCTCCGGTGCAGTGTTGAAGTATAAAATATTATCTATAACTACTGGATTGCTGGGGATCAACAACGGGAAATATACAGGAAGATTGTATATACCTCCGCCACATGTTAAGGCAGCATTTTCCACTATTGTATTATTTATAATATAAGGGCTAACACCCTCATTGCAGACTCCGGCACCATAATTTGCGTGGTTTTTTGCAATAAGATTTCCTACAATATAAACGGACCCCCATCCATACATATATACATAAATACCATTTCCCTGATTCCATTTTATGGTATTGTTTTGGATTTTGGGACTTGAGCCCGAGCTATGAATGCCACTCGGAGAGTTATTTTCTATAATATTCTCTTTTATAATCGGGTTTGAATACATAAAACAAGCTATTCCACCGCCTCTAAATCCCGCCGTATTATCTCTTATATGATTATTGGAGATTAAAGGGCTTGACCAGTAACAATAAATTCCGGCTCCGTCGTGACCTGTTGTATTACCATTTATTATATTATACATAATGGTCGGGCTTGCGCAGTCGCAATATATTCCACCGCCGCCCCACGTACCGGCACCAGATTCTGCAGAATTGTTAGTTATGCTGTTATTTAATATTTGAGGATCACAATGTGTACAATAGATTCCACCCCCACGATTATGGGGGCAAGATCCCATTGCCTTACCATATTCAATTCTACAATACTGGATTATACAGGAATCGTCCGAATGATCAAACCGTAATCCACCCCATCTTTCGGGATTCATTGCTGGGTTTGTTGTAAAACAGATAGAATCGGTTTCCGTGCCAACTGCCTGTAGGTAACCATATATATAAAACTGAAAATGACCCTGAAAATCAACGATCACTCCGGGTTCTATTATAAGAGTATCTCCATCCTGCACGTAAATAGTATCAGTAACTAAATAAGGGCTTCCAGATGTCGTCCATACTCCTCTCACATTACCACTAACGTCTGTCTGTGCAGAGAGAAAATCTACAAAGAATAGAGAAAAGGTCAATATTATGATAGATCTAATTAATTTCTCCATCTTGGCTCCTTTCTTATATCAGCAACTCTCAATCTAACACGATATCTACCTCTCTACCACACTTAGAACACTCGCTTCCTTCAATCCCTACTATCCTGCCTGCCATAAACGAGCGTTCGACCAACAAATTACCGCATTTTGGACAGAAGGTGTCGTTTGAAATTCCTTGAATAACGATATTCCCAACATATACATATGCCAGCTTTTCCTTGGCTAACTTGTAGGCATTGATAATAGTAGAAGTAGGGGTAGATGGCGTTTTCCATTTGTAATGTGGAAAGTAACGGGAAAAGTGAAGAGGAGTATATTTACCTATATTCTCCACAAAAGCAACTAACTCCTTTATATCATCAATTGAATCATTGAGTTCAGGTATGATCAAGTTTGTTATCTCTACGTGGCAGTTTTTCTCTGCTGTCTTGATAAAGTTGAGGACATTCTCCAGGTCGCCTTTGATTATTCTCTTATAGATGTCGTGACTCATCGATTTCAGGTCGATGTTCATTGCATCTATTAAAGGCAGAATCTCCATAAGCGCTTCCTGATTTATCATTCCATTGGTTACAAGAACATTTTTCAAACCCTTGTCCTTTGCCAACCTTCCCGTATCCTTAATGTATTCAAACCAGGTTAGGGGCTCGGTATAGGTGTAAGCAATACCGAATGAGGCATTTTTTTGAGCGATATCCACCATATCTTCAGGTGAAATAAATCTTGTAGGAAAATCATCCTGGGATATCTCGGCATTCTGACACCAGGGACACTTCATATTGCAGGAGTTGGGGGATATGGAGAGAATAAGTTTACCAGGATGAAAGTGATAGAGAGGTTTCTTCTCTATCGTATCCATAGCTATTGATGTAGTTTCGCCGTAGTTAACTGCAACAAGTTTGCCATCTATATTTCTCTTTCCTCTACATTGTCCATATCCTCCAGGTTTAATAACGCAATTTATAGAACAGAGATGGCACCTAACTCTTTTTCTGTCAAGCTTTTCATAGTATTCTGCTTCTCTCATAATGCAATTATACCATTATTTTCCCTTTTTGTCAAGCATTTTGTATATTGGTATACCGCATTTAATATGCAATAGTGTGGGGTAGAAAGACAATTTTTAGAAGATAAATAGGCGGGGATTATCCTCGAGATTCAGGTATGACTGTTCTGTCGAGAATTCTTTAATATTTTATTAAGTATCTGGCTTAGTTCGTTTGTTTGGTAAGGTTTTGTGACAACTCCGTTAAAACCATATTTTTTGTAGTTTGCCATTATGGGATCCGTTGAGTAACCGCTACAGACAATGGCCTTAACTTTGGGATCTATTTCTCTAAGTTTCTCTATGCTCTCCTTACCTCCCATCTTACCAGGAATGGTTAAGTCCATTATCACTACTTCAAAAGGCTTTTTCCTCGCTACGGCCTTTTTGTAAATCTGAATCGCCTTGATCCCGTCTTTTGCAAACTCAACATCGTAACCAAGGAGATTTAAAACCTGACCTGTACTCTCCAGAATATCTTCCTCATCATCCACGAGCAATATCCTTCCTCCTTTTCCAGGTCGTATCTCCTTAATCTTCTCATCCTCTTCTATATATTTTTTCTTGCTTGCGGGTAGGTATATGTGGAAGGTTGTGCCCGAACCTAATTTAGATTCTACATTAATATATCCTCCATGATTGTTTACTATAGAGTATGTAATGGTCAGCCCTAGACCGCTTCCCTGTTCCTTAGTGGTGAAATAGGGGTCAAAGATATTAGGAATATCCTTTTTGGGTATCCCTGGACCACAGTCTTTTATTGATATCTTTATATATTTGCCCCTATTAAGCTGCATAATCTGACCTGGCTGAAGAACGAGGTTTTCAGCACTAACATCCACAATCCCTCCTTCGGGTAAGGCTTCTTTAGCATTTATTACCAGGTTATCTATAGCCTGCGTAATCTGGCCTTCATCTATCTCAACCGACCAGAGATCTTGAGGGATATGGAAGTTGCACTTCACGTTAGAGCCACTCAGAGCGAAGTTTGTAGCATCTTTAATCAAATCAAATACCGGTGTAACCTTTTTGATAGGGACACCTCCCCTCGAAAAGGTTAGCAACTGCTGGGTCAAGTCCTTTGCCCTGCAAGAGGCTTTCTCAATCGCTTTCAATCTTTCTATAACCTTATTTTCTTGATCTACTTGCATCTTAGCGAGCGAAGCATAGCCCAAGATAGCTGTTAGAATGTTGTTGAAATCATGGGCAATACCTCCCGCAAGGACACCGAGAGATTCGAGTTTTTGAGTTTTTTGAAGTTCCTGCTCCATCAATCTCTTTGAGGTGATATCACGAAAGACCAGCACTACGCCGATTATGTGATCAGTCTTGTATCTAATCGGTGCAGCGCTATCCTCTATGTTCTTTTCTAAACCATCCTTGGAAATAAGTATGGTATTCTCAGTAATCTCAATAATTTCCTTTGTCTTGAGTACTTTTTTCACTGGGTTCTCTTGCTTTTTTCGGGTCTTTTCGGAAACTATATGGAAAACTTCCTCGAGAGGCTTGTTAATCGCTTCTTCCTGTGTCCATCCTGTCAGATTTTCGGCTACATTGTTAATCAGATGTATCCTTCCTCTCGTATCGGTGGTAATTACACCATCACCTATTGAACGCAGCGTTACTGCAAGTCTTTCCTTTTCACCTTCCAACATTGCCTCTGTCCTCATCCT
>CAZRTU010000056.1:3944-8780 GCA_964603075.1 uncultured bacterium | reverse complement strand
CGAACTTGGGCAGGAGTAGCGCGTACGAGCACGTAGGAGAAGGGTCGAAGAGATAGTAGTGAGTATAAATTCAGTTCAGGATAACTTCACCAGCGTAGTATTGCAACAATACCTCCGAGCTTCCTAAGATCCATGTTTTTAGCCAAGAAGTGAATCTCACCAGAGAGCTCAAAGCTTTGCTCTATTATATTCTCAACAATGTCATTGGTCTCCTCAAGGTCCCTGCCGCAGACCTCACATGATTTTCGAGTCATAGATATCGTATGGCATTTAGGACATAAGCATCCCTTCTCTTTGAGGTCAGGGTCTACCACAAGTACCTGTATCCTTCCCTGGTTCAGCATCTCAAGCACATTTCCTACACCCGCCACAGCCATAGTACCCATGTTTTCAAGCGCGCGCTTCATGAGCTCAATATCGTCCTCTGCCTCAACCTTGTCGATATGAGAAAAAACCCTCTTCTCTACCTCCTGTATGCTCGCATCAACATCAATGGAAATGAATCCTACGAATCTCCTTATAAGGTATATATGAATAATGTTCTTGAAATGAGTTGCAATCTCATGCGGTCCACCTATTATAACCCTGTCAAACTGTTCCCTTTTAAAGAAAGAAAGAGTTGCATCCCCAACCTTCTTAAGGTGCTCGTATACATGTTGCCCGATATGTCTCTGATATCTTGCCTGAGACCATCCGCCTTGCTTATGCCAACCAGGAACTTCGTCGAGTATATATGTATGTTCTTCAAGACTGCCCATAAACACGGAAAATATCCTCGCCTTTTTTCCATCTACCAACACAAGACAGTACTTCTCATACTGCTCGAGGAGTCTCACCAATGGTTTGATGTATGGCTCTCTGCTTATTATACAATTGCTCTCAACGGGTATGGGTATATCGTAGGTCTGGAAAAAATTATCCTTAGGGGATGCGAATATCACAACCGACCTTGAGGTAGGGTCGAATCTCGTCTGGAGGAAATCTAATATCCTCTTATATTCTCCTTCGAGTTCTTGATTATTTTCCACAAACTTCAATAGACTCTTTGCTTCTACTATATAACTCCTATTCTTCAGTCTGTCAGGGCTTAAGGAAAGATACAGACTTATAACTTGATTGCCATTGCCTACAAAATCTACAAGCCTTAGAACCTGTTCTCTGGTGACCATGAGTTCCTTCTGACTCCCGGAGATCCAAGCTTAGTCAATTAATTACTCGGGGGCAGGGACTCGAACCCCAATTCTCGGCTCCAAAGGCCGGTGTCCTGCCGATTAGACGACCCCCGATTTTATAAAATTTAAAAGCTGCCTTTATTTCTCTTTAACCTTCTTATACTCATCAAGTACTCTATTCTGTATAATATCCTTCATCTCCCGTGTAAGTGGATGGGCAATATCCTCAAAGCTCCCGTCTGGCAGTTTCCTCGAAGGCATGGCAACAAATAGCCCGTTGCTACCCTCTACGACTCTCAATCCCTTCACTCTGAAGCAGTCATCGAAAGTGATAGAGGCGAATGCCTTCAATTTTACCTCATCACGAAGGAATATTCTCACGTCGGTGATCTCCATCTATCCTCCCTGCAGTATAACAAACTGAACTTACTACAAGTGAGTCCCTGTTAAATAGCCATAGATGAAAGCAACCCTTGGAAAAGTGTCTATCCATCGACTATTCGATAGAGACCCAAAGCTTTTTTTAGAGCATTCAATAAGAGCTCAATACGGCTTTCGCCAGTTGTTGCATCAGGTGTCATGCATCAAACAACTCACTGTACGAATGTCTTTCATACCCAGGATACTCCTCCATCTATCTTCATCGCCTCTATCATTTGTAACACCGTATACAACACTACCGGAACCCGACAAACTGGCACCCAAGCAGCCGTTGCTTATTAGGTTATCCTTGATCTCCCCAAGCCGGGGATATCTCTTAAAGACAACAGCCTCAAAATCGTTATAAAGTGATGAGGCAAAACTCTCTATATCACCTGCCCTTAAAGAGCCTATTAGTCTTCTCACGTCTCCCTTCTGTCTCTCCTCTTGACGGTCTAAAGACCTATATGCCCATGGGGTATCAATCTCAAAACCTGGATAGACAAGGACGAGGTAGACCGGATTCTTTAACTCCAGCGGGGTTATCTGCTCACCTCGACCACTTACCAATGCGGTATTGCCATTAAAGAAGAAAGGGGCGTCACTGCTAAGAGAGAGTGCAATATCTAAAAGGGTCTCTTCTGTAAGAGGATATCCAAAGACCTTATTTAGGGCTTTAAGCACCTCGGCAGTGTCCGCGCTCGCACCTCCCAGCCCGCTTCCCTGCCATATCTTCTTCTCCAATCTAACCTCTGCTCCACCCTTTAGACCAGAAGCCTCAAAAAAACTCGCTGTTGCTCCATAGCAGATGTTTTTATCTCCAAAGGGAGGAATATTGGTTTCGAAAGCTATATCCCCCTCGGTTTTATTTACGAATATCTCGTCGTAAAAGTCTACTTTCTGAAAGATGCTCTCTATATTGTGGTAACCGTCTTCCCTTTTATCCAGTACAGATAATCCGAAATTCACCTTTGCAAAAGCCTTACGAGAAAGCATCCTCTACCACCTCTGCAATAATGTGTCCAATAAGGATGTGACATTCCTGTATTCTCTGTGTATTCCGAGAAGGTACCCGTACTGCCACATCTACCAGATCTTTTAGCTCTCCATCGGCACCTGTCAATCCAATGGTTTTGATACCCTTGGTCTTTGCTATCTTAACCGCCGAGATTACATTAGGCGAGCTTCCACTCGTGGAGATCGCAATCAATATATCACCAGATCTTCCTATGCCCTCTATCTGACGGGAGAAAACATCCTTGAATGAATCATCATTTGAGATTGCTGTCAGGAGGGAAGTATTGGTGGCAAGGGATATGGCTGGTAATGGTATCCTTCTCTTTGCAAGCCTGTGAACCAACTCTCCTGCGATATGCTGCGCATCCGCAGCACTTCCACCATTTCCACAGAGTAAAACCTTTTTGCCTTTTTTTAACGCTGCAACAACAAGACGAGAAGCCCTTTCTATTTGATCTAACTCAGATTTGAGTTTCTCTTTTACCTTAAGACTCTCAGCTAATATTTGAAGAGCCTTTCGAGGTGTGTCCACCATTATGTATCCTTGACTTTACGGTTCGATGTTCTGCATAAAATTATACATCATTATTTTATGATTGTCAAGTAAAAAATAAAATTCGTATCACCTAATTCAGGATAAGAAATGCCGGGCGATATTTATTTTCTATATCATTGAATTTTTTTCTTGATTTTTTTCTCATTTAATACTATACTATAATAAGAATGTTGGCATAATATTCTGAGAACTCAATATGGCATCTTTTAGAAAAGGTCTCGATGTACCAGAAAAGCTTGCGATCCTATCTCAGGATTCGCAATACGACCTTGCGTGCTCATGTGGGCATAAGGACTCGGGGTACCGCGTTCGCTCGCGGGAAGACAAATGGATTTACCCTGTTGCACTTCCAGGTGGAGGGAAGATATTCCTCTTTAAGACTCTTCTATCGAATGTCTGCATTAACGATTGCAGGTACTGCCCCTTCCGAGCGGATGAGGATATAAATAGGTGTACCCTCGAGCCAGAAGAGTTGGTAAAGGTATTTCTCGAATATTTCAGAAGGGGCAAGGTAATTGGTCTATTCTTGAGCAGCGGTGTGATAGGTAATCCCGATACTACAATGAGTTTTATAAACAGAATAGCCCTGATTCTGAGAAAGAAAGAGGGTTTCAAGGGTTACATCCACCTTAAGGTGATACCTGGTGCCTCTGATGCTGCAATCGAAGAGGCGGTGATGCTTGCAGATGCTGTATCTGTTAACATAGAAACTCCCGGGGAGCAGAATTTCGGGATTCTAACCTCCAGAAAGAACTATAAAAGAGACATCATTCGCCCGATGAAGCTGATCAGCAAACTCACTGAGAAGGGATCACCCTACAGTAGAGTGAGACAGACCACACAATTTGTCGTGGGTGCCTCAGCCGAAACCGACAGTGAGATCGTCAAATACTCCTGGGGACTATACAAAAGACTTGGTCTGAGCCGTATCTACTTCAGCGCATATCAGAGGGGTCTTGGAAAACCCGATCTCCCTGGTGAACTCTCACAAAGTAGCAACTCTGATCTCCTGACACGTGAACATCGCCTCTACCAGGTGGACTGGCTCTTAAGGAGATACGGTTTTACGGGAGATGAGATTCCTTTTGAAAAAGACGGGAATCTCTCACTAAGGTCCGATCCTAAGGAGGTATGGGCGATTCAACACCCTGAGTCCTTCCCTCTCGATATCAACAGGGCTGACAAGTATGAGCTCTTGCGGGTCCCGGGCTTTGGTCCTGTCACTGTCGACCGAATCCTCAAACTCCGCAAAAATGGGTCAAAAATACCTTCAATAAGCTATCTTGGCAATCCTGGCAAGAGGCTTGCGAAGGCGGCAAGATACATAAAATTTGGTTGCTGAAACAGAAACGGCGTATCCCGAAGGGATGAAAACCGTTTGATTTTCATTCATAACTGATCACTGGGGGGTACAATGTCCCTAATACCTGTGTTCAAAATAGGACTCTGGAATGCCTGGATTTTTCAGCTCTACTCACTCCTACCATTGCCTTTATTCACTCTCACAAAGTTGAAGAGTCGAGCTCCTGATTCTCCTGATATAGCGTTCTACAACAGTAAAGAGAAGAAAGTCCTCTTGGTTTCAAAGCTCATAATGTTCTCACCGATGATTTACTCTATCTTCCTGCCCATGAAGCTTGGGACCAACTGGTTTTATATAGGCATTCCCAT
>CAZRTU010000056.1:0-3934 GCA_964603075.1 uncultured bacterium | reverse complement strand
CTGGGTCAATCTCGCCTGTGCACCCAGGGGACTACCGTCAACCTGTGGACTATATCGGTATTCCAGACATCCTATGTATGTATCTATGCTGGTAGCAGACATTGGGATTGGTATTGTGTGTGCCTCCTGGCTTTTTCTTTTGCTCTCGATTATATCAATGATTGCAACCGTTCTCTTCGCACCCTCTGAAGAACGATTCCTGATAGAGAGGTATGGAGATGCCTATAGAAGTTATGTGAACAGAACGCCAAGGTGGATAGGAATACCAGAATCAGCGAGAAATCTATAACCGATCCTCTTTTTAACGAAGGAAATTGCCTGTTGACATTATTTTTCGGTAGTCTCTATGTGCTCTTTGACCTCTGCGGTTTAAGGCGGGGAGGGCGAAATGTCCAAGGGGCTCTTTAACAATCGCAAAGTTCCTCTACTTTAGAGTACGAGGAACTTGAAACCAGATAAAAATAAAGGAGGCAATTATGCCGGTAAAGAAACTAAAGGATTTCCTGGACAAGAATAGGATAAAATACGTGGCGATAAAACATTCTATGGCGTATACTGCCCAGGAGGTCGCCTTGTCAGCACATATCCCTGGAAAGGAAATTGCAAAAACGGTTATCTTAAAAAAAGACGGAAAGATTGCAATGGCTGTTCTTCCAGCCTCCCGCAAGATAGATTTTGACCTTCTGAAAAAGGAAACGGGTGCAAAGAGTATCGAACTCGCAACTGAGAAGGAATTCAAGGATCTCTTCACGAATTGTGATGTGGGAGCGATGCCGCCCTTTGGCAACCTTTACGATATGGAGGTCTTCGTTGCCAAGACGCTCACCGAGGACGATGAGATAGCCTTCAATGCGGGCACACATACAGAGCTTATTAGAATGTCTTACAAAGACTTCGAAAGGCTGGTAGAACCTAAGATCCTGAGTTTCTCACTCTGAATTGGGGATAACTCCTAAAAAGGGTCTATGTATGGGTTCCCTGCCTACCGGCAGGCAGGCTGGTACCTTAATCGCTGTGATATACTTCTCGATTCTCTTTGGTGGACCAATGTACACTGGTGTGTTTGAAAAAGACTGCAAATTAATCAGACTGCTCAGTTTATTGGGTCCTGGTGGAATAGCTTCGCCTCCACAGGATAAATTTACATGGTTTATTGAGTTTGTTGGGTTTTCACGGTTTGTTGGGTAAATAAAAACAGTCGTAGAGTCTTTGTGTCATTGTGTCTTAGAGTCCTTTATTCATGTTCTTGGATTTTGGTCTATAGTCTTAAGTCTTTTTTTATCCTTGCCGTGTATAGTGCATAGTCCTTAGTATATAGTCTTTAGTCCATAGTGTTCTTATATCCCGAGTAAACTCAATAAACAGGGTAAACTGAGTAAACCGAGTTATCAGTCTAATCTTATCCCCAAGAGGAGGTCAGAGGGAAGATAGCCCTGAGGTAATCAAGACTTCACCCGAATGGGAACCAGTAGTCGGTCCATGCTTCAGGAATGGGTGGAGCAAGCTGTGGAAATACTTTTTAGAACTATTTCTAATATTCATAATAGTCTTCGTTATTGGTTCCCCTACTTATATTTCAAATCTTGCTAGAAGATTTGGACCCTTTGTAAGTATATATCTGGGATTTCTGATGTTTATATATGGTATCCTGTTTTTAGGACCTATAAAATATGGGGTGGCTTATGCCTATCTCAAGGCAATAAGAAGCGAAGACCTGAAAGTCAAGGATATGTTCGATGTTTTTCACAACTATTGGAACGCCGTCCTTGCAAATCTCCTTGCAGGCGTAATAATATTCTTGGGAACCATGTTCTTTATAGTGCCCGGTATAATATTTGCCTGTAAACTGGCATTCGTTCCCTATCTCGTAATGGACAGAAAAATAGAGGCTGTCTAGGCAATAAAGGGAAGTTGGCGTATGACCGACGGGTACGCCACAGAGGTCTTTCTGGTTGGTTTACTGGCAATACCAATCGCTATAGCCGGCTTACTGTGTTTTTTCGTGGGAGTTATCATCGCACTTATGTTGATTCGTCTTGCCTTCGCCTCACTTTACCATGCGGTAAGCGTAATAAAACAGGAAGAAGTTGTTCAAATAGAATAAAAATCTCATTTATATGATAGTAATCCGTTGAGCTTCTTATACAGGAAACTCATAGTAACCAATGAAAAAATTATATCTGACAATTATCGCGGTGACCACGCTTTGTATGCTGTCCGCACTGGAGGCTACAGTCTCAAAAGAGAATTACCACAGATTTTCCCTTGAGCTTGAAGGGGGTCCCGTCTGGCAGAGCCGTAATAACGTTCAAATTCCCAACAATGAAAATGGAACTCGATTTTCCCTCGTCGATCTAATAGGGAAAGGACCCTTTGCGGCTGGGCGTTTATACCTCACCTGGAATATAAACCAGAGAAACGGATTGCGAGTCCTCCTTGCCCCATTTAAATGTACGGAGAGTGCCATGTTAGAATATCCCATAGATTTTGAAGGAGAGACCTTTGATGTTGAACTTCCGCTTGAAGCAACATACATATTCAACTCCTGGCGTATCACATATACCTATAGCTTGCATAGAAGTCCAACCTCTCTATTCCGTATTGGCTTTACTGCAAAGATTCGTGATGCGAAGGTTCAGCTTGACCAGAAGGACAAATCAGCCAGAAAGACTGATGTCGGATTTGTACCTCTCCTCCACCTGAGTGGATACTACAGGTTCTCACAAAAATGGCGATTGCTTATGGATCTAGATGCACTGGCTGGTGGCCCTGGAAGAGCAGAAGACCTGGCAATAAAATTTTCCTATGCTGTGAATAAACACTGGAGTTTGTCGGGCGGATACCGCACGGTCGAGGGTGGAGCCGATGTCGAAGAAGTGTATAACTTTGCATGGCTACATTATGCGGTTATCTCTGTAGAATACAATTTCTAAGCTCAAAATGCCAAATATAAATAGAAAAGTCTCCTTCCAAAATGAGGGCAAAATATCTGTAAACCTCAACGCCCCCGTTGCCAGGTTTCTCCAAAACCCCATCCTTACTCCTAAAGATATAAATAATGTCTGGCTAAACCCAGCGTGGAAGGTCAAGACCGTACACAATGCGGGTGTGACGACGATGGGTGACGAGACCATCATGCTCTTCCGTTCCCACCTGAGATGCGGAATAAGCGTAATAGGTCTTGCACGAAGTAAGAATGGGATAGACCACTGGCATATCGAACCCAAACCCGTTCTAAAACCCGCAATGTCTGATGACGTATTTGCTAAGGGAACAGATAAGAAAGCACTAATCCAAAACGAGGGCGGCGGAGTTGAAGACCCTCGTATAACCAAAATCGGTAACACCTATGCCATAACCTACAGTGCCTATCACGCCACTATAAAGGACAGAGTACGTGTATCACTTGTAACAACTGAGGATTTCGTTACCTTTACCAGACACGGGCCCTTGCTGGATTGCGATATGCGTAATG
Organism: uncultured bacterium; assembly: GCA_964603075.1. GTDB lineage: Bacteria > Hydrothermota > UBA3073 > UBA3073 > UBA3073 > JAGMCL01. Next base: position 459 of record CAZRTU010000056.1, on the reverse strand, counting down.
TCGTCCTCTTCAATGAAAAGATAAATGATAGGTTTGTTGGTCTCTTTCGCCCAAACGACGTAACACCAGGCTATATTGGGGGCATATACGCCCAGATTAAGATAGGTTATACCAGAGACTGGAAAAGAGCTGAATGGGAGATAGCAGAAGAACCGATAATTAAGACAGGAGATAGACCCAGTCCATTTGCAGACAAGATTGGCCCGGGAGCCCCACCAATCAAGACAAAGAAAGGATGGCTCAGCATATTCCATGGAGTGAGGACTACTATGGATGGCAATCCCTACGTCCTCGGTGTTGCTCTTCATGACCTTGATGACCCCTCGAGGGTGAAGGTATCGAGTATCCCTATCCTCTTCCCTACAAAGGCAGACTGCAGAGCAGAAGAAGATGCTTATATTCATGTCCCAAACGTGGTCTTTTCCTGTGGTGCTGTCCGCCGCCAGGATGGGTCAATTC
>CAZRTU010000055.1:5332-8875 GCA_964603075.1 uncultured bacterium | reverse complement strand
AGGAGAGATAAAGAGGCTATGTGGTGCCTGGATGACTTTATGACTTTCAATGCGAAAAATGGAGAGTGTATGGATAAGGATGTTAAAATAGCGGTCGTCTGTGGTGGTAGCTCCAGGGAGAACGAGGTTTCCAGGGTTTCAGGAAACGGAGTAGCGAAAGCCCTTAAGGCGACATACAAAAATGTCTCTGTAATGGAGCTCGATAGCTTGTTGCACAGGAGGCTTATAGATTCAAGGATAGACGTTGTCTTTCCCGTCCTTCACGGTTCACCTGGCGAAGATGGGACCTTTCAGGGATCTCTTGAGATATTGGGTATTCCTTATGTAGGAAGCGGCGTATTAGCAAGTTCCTCAGCTATGAACAAGATTATAGCAAAGTCCATATTTAGAGAGTTTGAAATTCCCACACCCGATGACATGGTAATTGGCAAGACAGATATCAGCAAGGTTGGGGAGATTGTCGCCAAGTTAGGCAACGAGGTGGTAATTAAACCCGCTGAGGAAGGTTCTGCTCTTGGAGTCACCTTTTGCAAAGGTAAGGAAGAGATTAGCAAAGGAGTAAAGGAGGTTTTTAGATATGGTGACATGATTCTCATCGAGAAAAGGATTTTCGGCAAAGAGATTACTGTTGCGGTTCTTGAAAGGAATGAGATTGAGGCGCTGCCTGTAATAGAGGTCAGGACGCCTGAAGGCAGCTGGTATGACTACGAACACCGTTACACACCGGGACTTTCCGAGCATATAATTCCAGCACCACTGCCAGAGAAGGTCTATAAAGAGGTTCAGGGATTTGCAATAGATGCACACAGGGCGCTATCCTGTCGCGACCTATCGAGGGCAGATTTTGTTGTTACGGATGAGGGTGAGCCCTACATACTTGAGGTCAACACGATTCCCGGCATGACGCCCACGAGTCTCTATCCAGATGCTGCGCGTGCGGCAGGTATTTCATTTGAGGAACTTGTTGCCCACTTTATAAGAAGGGCGTTGGAAAGGAGGTAGTTAGGGTTAATCCCTGTTGAAAGTTAAAACTCCCGGACTTTTATTTCCAGCCATGGATTGATTTCGATAATAGTTTTTGATGAGGTATTCGTTTTGTCTTTCAGGTGCACACAACCATGCTCTCTTTCTCATCTATCTCAAAATCATAGAACACAGTTGGAACCTTTTTCTTTAAAATCCTGAGAATGCGTATAGCCATCTCCCTTATCTCCCATTGAGCAGTAGAGCCACCCCTTACCCTTATTATGTGTCTCCATTCCCTTAGGTTGGCAGTCACGACTATCTCGCTGCATACCGCATTTGGCAGAACAAACCTGGCATCCTGGTTTTCTATGCCAAGTTCCTTTAACCTACGATAGGTATCCTTAGTCCTCACCATAAAATCTGCGAAGATAGCATGTGCGGATTTGTTACTCTTTATCGATTCTGGTTCGACGTAATTGAAGTTAGATTCACCGACATATCTCTGTGACTGCTGTGTATATGAACACAATCTGTGCCTTACTAACTGATGGGTAAGGGCTCTGGATACACCACTTATCCTGAATGATGCATATGCGTGCTCGAGAACAGACTCGTGTCTCAGGTCGACAATCATCTTGACGAACTTCCTCTCTGAATCTTTACCCTGCTGTTCAAATGATAGATGCGATGTCCTCCCCGCATTTTCTATCAACTTTTCTGCATCTGGTGTTACAGACAAGAGCTCAACTTTCATCTTACCCCCAATGTTGATATTAGATTGCTCTCTGGAGTTTTTATCTCTGAATTTCGATTCTTCCCAAGAGTTATTTTTGTTTAGGCATTATAAGGCATTTTAAAAAGATTGTCAAGGAAAAACGTGCTTTTATCCCACACATTCGTGAAGGAGCAAGGGCTCTATTTTTAAAATTTTCTTGACTTTTATATCAAAATATGTTATACTTCTAAACACGGGAGAGGTGTCCGAGTTGGCCTAAGGAGCACGACTGGAAATCGTGTCCTCGCCGAAAGGCGGGGCGTGGGTTCGAATCCCACCCTCTCCGTTGCACATCCAAAATTTATTAAAAACTCCAGTCTGGCAATGCTAAGAGAGCCACCTGCCGATTAATAGATACATGAAGTTCTGGAGATAAGAACAGTTAGCATACCAGTTTGACTTCACCCTCTTATTGGGGGTAAGAGGAATTATTTCTTTAGAGAGTAATTTATTTTTTGATATTGTAGTTTATTAGTTATGTTCAAGACGGTCATTTTCGACCTCGATGGTACAATCCTCGATTCAAAATACGATTGGAAAAGGATAAGAAAAGAATTAGACCTTGAGGAACGTTCCATCCTCGACCACCTCTACTCTCTTGCAGAAAAGGAGAAAAAGAGGAAGAAGCTACTTTTGGAAAGATACGAGATTATGGCAACATCCAATGCCGAGCTTTTTCCCGATGTGAAAGAGGTCTTGAAGGCGCTTAAGAAGAATAATATAAAAACTGGACTTTCTACAAACAACTCTCGCAAGAATACAGAATTTATTTTAAAAAAGCATGCCCTTGAGTTTGACGAAGTAGTCACAAGGGATGACGGTATATGGAAACCAAATAAGGATCCCATAATTACCCTTATGAAGAGACTACATTCAAAGCCAGAGGAGACACTTGTAGTTGGCGATAGTGATTACGACATCTTAGCGGCTAAAGAGGCTGGGACATACTGTGCAATACTATGGAGGGGAAGTGATTTGAAAAATAAATCAGACTTTGTTATTAAAGAGATTAAAGAGGTTTTGGATCTCTTGAATTGAAAAGTACAGGTTATGATTTCTACATCTTAAACAAATCTTAGGTAATTATAGAAGGGCTATCAGTTAGTCTGGGTCATTAAGTCATCGGATCATTGTGTCGTTGAGTCCTTGAGTCATTTTGTCATTAACTCATTGGTTACTTCCGCCCTACATTACAGATGATCTATGTGAGTAATCTTTTTAAAATCTGCGTTAATCAGCGTCCTAAGTCCGTGTAATATATATTGTCAGAAGTTTTATAATCAAAAAATCTTGTTATGTTATGTGATGTATGCCATAGCAAAGAGGCAACCCTGAATTATACGGTTGTAGTGGGGGATAATGCAACCACGATTTATATCTGCGAGGACTGTGCCAAGAAGAAGGGTATCCTGCCTTCCACAGGATTTCCAATCTCGGGGCTTCTGGTGAATGATGAAAACAGGGGTCTTGTCTGTAGCCGTTGCGGTACGACCTTTAAGGAATTTGCCGAGAAACTAAAATTTGGATGTAGTGATTGCTACAAGACTTTTGGTGATGAGGTCAGACCGTTTATTAAGAAACTGCAGGGAAGTTCAACCCATAAGGGAAGGATTCCGAGGAGCACAGATACAGAGGAATTCAGAAAGAAAAAGAGGATAATCGAGCTCAAGAAGGCACTGAAAGAGGCTATTGATAGTGAGGCATATGAAACCGCCTCTAAAATTCGAGACGAACTAGTGAGGCTCGAAGATGAATCTTGAAGAATTAGTAGATAATCCCCCACAGTGGCTAAGTGGAGAGGG
>CAZRTU010000055.1:0-5322 GCA_964603075.1 uncultured bacterium | reverse complement strand
GACCCTTAAGTGAGATCCTCCTGTTTGCAGGGATGAAGTTATTCAGGAATCTTGATGGATATATATTTCCCACAAAGGCTGACGATGGAGAGCTTGAGTTGGTTTCGACTCTCGTGAAGGATACACTTGCTAATTCAGGATATCTAAAGGATGCACTCTTGATTAGTCTTGCGGATTTGTCTGAATTAGATATTGCATTTGTAAAGGAACGGCGGCTCCTTAAAGGGGATAAGAATAATTCGGAATGCATTGTTTCACAAGGTGAGAAGGTCAACATTCGTTTGAATGAGGACGATCACGTAAGGATTGAGAGTAGAGTATCGGGTTTCGATTTTACCACACTGTATAACCTTGCCTTCGAGATAGACGATATGATTTCATCTAAACTCGCCTACGCCTTTAGAGATGACTATGGTTATCTTACCTCCTGTCCCACAAATCTTGGAACTGGATTGAAACTATCTTGTATTCTTCATCTCCCCGGATTGGTCCTGACAAAGGAGGTTAATAAACTTTTGGATGATATATTGGAGCGCGGACTATCTTTCAAGGGACTGTTTGGAAAAGGTGGAGAGTTTGAAGGAAGCTTCTTTCAGCTTGGCAACATTAAGACATTAGGAACGGACGAGGAGGATATAGTAAAATCGATAGGTGCTGAGGTGAGGACCTTGATAGACCTGGAGAAAGGAGCAAGAGACAGGCTTACAAAAGAGGTGGGGAAGAGGCTGGAAGACAAGATATGGAGAGCCTATGGTATACTCAAGAATGCAAGAATGTTATCGCAAAATGAGTTTATAAATCTGTCGTCTGCGATCAGGCTGGGGATAGGACTCCGTCTGATTGACGATATTGAACTGAAAAAGTTAAATCATCTCCTATTATACACCGGATCCGCCCACCTGCAAAAATTGAAGGGAAGAGTTTTAGAAGGGGAAGCGAAGGACGTTGAGAGAGCCAATTATGTGAGAGAGGTATTGGGGTAGATGTTAGGCTAGACTTCATTATGTGATGAGAGATCCCGAGAGTCAACCCTGCGAAATTTAACCTTTTCAAATATCCAATTGCAAAATGAAGGTTCACTTGCCCTATGTAGTTATTCAGATATTTCACTACTTAGGGTTTTAAGTGGCTGTATTTACTGAAAAAGAGCCTCTTTTTTAAGTTCAAGCGTTGTCTCCTAAAAGCAGCATGAAGAGATCTACAATCACGCCGCTCATAAGGCAGTATAAGAGTCTTAAAGAGAAGGAACCAGATGCAATCCTCTTCTTCAGGGTTGGTGACTTCTACGAGACCTTCTATGAGGACGCTGTCACCACCTCCAAGGTTCTGGGGATCGCTCTTACAAAGAGGCAGGAAGGCATCCCCCTGGCAGGCGTACCACACCACAGCGCAAAGACCTACATACAGAGGCTTGTTTCCAACGGTTACAAGGTGGCAATCTGCGAACAGATAGAGGAACCTGTGCCAGGCAAGCTTGTAGACAGGGATATTGTAGAGGTAATCACCCAGGGGACACTTCTTGACTCCTCCCTGCTCAAGGAGAGAGAATCCAATTTTCTTGCCTCTGTCTATCCTGGCGATAAAAAGGTTGGTCTCGCTCTCATAGATATCTCAACCGGTGACTTCAGGGTTACAGAGCTTGATAGAGAAGAGCTCCTTGATGAGATAGAAAGGGTAGAACCGAAAGAGATAGTTCTTCCCCTTGCCACAGATGACCTCGGTATAGAGGGGATAACAATAAGCAAGATCGACGACTTCGAGTATGACTATGAATATGCCTTGAAGAACCTCCTTTCCCACTTCGGTGTCGAAACACTGGATGGCTTTGGATGCGGTTCTATGATAGAGGGTATCCAGGCTTCAGGTGCAGCTCTACTCTATGCAAAGAGAAAGAAGAGAAACGACCTCTCCTATGTTGAGCGGATTTGTCCCTACTCAAGGGATAATGCACTCGTCCTGGACGATGCAACCAGAAGAAATCTTGAGATTCTAAAAAAACCCACGGGCGAGAGTGAGGGGACGCTGCTATCAATCCTTGATGAAACCACCACTCCTATGGGTGGAAGACTGTTGAGGGATTTCTTACTATCTCCCCTGCTCGATCCTGAGGTGATAGGAAAAAGACAGGATAGGGTTACGGTATTCTTCGAAGATTCTTCTCTAACTGCTCAGCTGAGGGGTATTCTCTCCCAGATTCCTGATCTTGAGAGGCTTATAACGAGAGTATCTCTGGAGAGAGTAAATGCGCGGGATCTCGCATTTCTTGCAAAGGCATTGAAACAGTTTCCGCAGATAAACGATATCCTTCCGGATTCTCTTGTCTCATTCAAAATGGATGATTTTGGGGCTGTTGTGAGCGAAATAGAGAGAACCATTGTGGATTCTCCTCCCCAGACCATAAGGGAGAGTGGTATTATAAGGAACGGTGTAAATGAGGAACTCGATGAATTAAGAAGTCTCTCTCAGAGTGCAAAGCTGTGGATAGCAGAGTTTGAAAACAGAGAGAAGAAGAGAACGAACATTCAATCTTTGAAGGTGGGTTTTAATTCCGTATTCGGTTATTATATTGAGGTCACAAAGCCAAATCTTTCTAAAGTTCCGGATGACTATATCAGGAAACAGACTCTAACGAGCGCTGAGAGGTTTATAACACCACAGCTAAAGGAGTATGAGGCAAAGGTCTTACATGCAGACGAGAGGAGCAGACTTCTGGAATACGAGATATTTAAGGGATTGAGAGAGAAACTAAAGATATTTTTACCGGCAATGAGGGCATCGTCAACCAAAGTTGCAAATCTTGATGTTTTCTCAACCCTTTCAAGCATTGCAAAAAGATACGGTTATACGAGACCCGATGTAGATGACCAGGATAGGATAGTTATGTCCGATTCGAGACACCCTGTGGTTGAACGATTGCTCAGGGAAGGTGAGTTCATACCGAACGATATAAGACTCGACCAGGATGAGAAGGTCTTGATAATCACCGGGCCAAATATGGCTGGTAAGTCCACCTACCTGCGTCAGGTTGCCCTTTGTGTGATACTTGCACAGATGGGCTCTTATATTCCAACACGTGATGCGAGGATCGGAATAGTAGACAGGATATTCACCAGAATAGGCGCATCGGACGATCTTACCAGAGGTGTCTCAACCTTCCTTGCCGAGATGACAGAGACTGCAAACATTCTAAACAATGCAACCGTGAGGAGTCTCCTCATACTTGATGAGATAGGCAGGGGTACTTCGACTTACGATGGTTTGTCTATCGCATGGGCGACCATAGAACATATCGTAAAAAATTTGAAGGCAAAAACGCTCTTTGCTACGCACTACCATGAACTTACCGAGCTTGAGGGGTTCTCAGAGGAGATAAAGAATTATAATCTCGAGTGTAAAAAATGGAAGGACAGGATCATATTTTTGAGGAGGGTTATTCCTGGCAGCTCTCCTCAGAGCTATGGTATAGATGTTGCTAAGCTTGCGGGTCTACCGAAGAGTGTAATAAAAAGGGCGAAGAGGATACTTGTGTCATTGGAAAGGGAGGAAAAGAGAGGAAGCTCGGAGAGACTTATGCATCCACTTCAACTTGACCTTTTCTACGGTACGGTAGAATCAGAGGTCGAAAAGAAACTCAAGGAGATAGATATACAGAAGCTCAGTCCCATTGATGCCTTGTTGACATTAAAGAGATTGAAGGAAGAGCTATGATAAACATAAAGTCCGAGAGAGAGATAGAGATACTGGTAGAGGTCGGAAAGATAATGGGTGAACTGCTTCGTAGACTTCGGGATATAATAAGACCGGGGATTAGTACGAAACAACTTGACGAATTTGCCGAAGACTTTATTAAGAAGCACAAAGCCAGCCCAGTATTTAAGGGATATAGAGGATTTCCTGCATCTATATGTGCCTCTGTAAATGAGGTTGTAATTCACGGCATTCCAAACGAATACCAGCTTAGGAAAGGCGACATAATTGGTGTTGATATCGGCATACTATACAAAGGGTATATTACAGACAGTGCCTATACGTATCCTGTGGGCAAGATAGATGATCTGAAAAAGAGGTTGATGGCGACGACGAAAGAATCGCTCTTTAAGGCGATCGAAGAGGCGAGGTCAGGTAACAGGCTCTCCGATATATCGAATGCCGTACAGCAGTTCGTTGAAGCTCGTGGTTTCTCTGTCGTGAGGGAGTTCTGTGGTCATGGTGTGGGTAGAGAGCTGCATGAGGACCCTCCTGTTCCGAACTATGGCTTGCCAGGTCGCGGACCCGTTCTCAAGGCAGGTATGACCTTGGCTGTAGAGCCAATGATAAACGCGGGCACAGCCGATGTGGAGATCGACGAGGACGGCTGGACAGTTTTTACAAAAGACAGGAGTCCTTCTGCTCATTATGAACACACGATAGCGATAATGCCCCAGGGCAGAGAGGCCCTAATTATCACCAAATGGTGACGCTTTGTGGTTGCTCTTTTGTTTTATCGTAGGTTAAATCCGTTAAAGTCAGAGCATTTCATCAGTGAAAATACCGTCTTGGATAAAAAGTACCTATTCTCCTCAGGATAATGACCTGATCAAAAAACTCAGGCATTTCGGGCTTCACACCATATGCGAAGAGGCAAGATGTCCCAATATTGGGGAGTGTTTTAGAAATGGGACTGCCACATTCCTTATACTTGGTCGTATTTGTACGAGAAACTGCAGGTTTTGTGCAGTACGAAAGGGCAAGCCACTTCCTCCAGATGACGGTGAACCAGAGAGGGTAAAAAGTATCGTAGAAGACTTGGGACTTGGATATGTGGTTATAACCTCACCATCCAGAGACGACCTTCCTTGCGGAGGGGCATCACAGTTTGCGGAGACGATAAGGATACTGAGACCAATAGCAGATGTTGAGGTGTTAGTACCTGATTTCTGTGGTGACAAGGAAGCCCTGAGGAGAGTTATTGATGAAGGACCTATAGTCGTCAATCATAATGTGGAGACCATCTCACGCCTATACCCCAAGATACGCTCCAGGGCAGATTATAAGGTATCCCTGAGACTACTCGGAAATGCAAAAGAGATGAATGCCACAACGAAATCTGGCTTTATGGTTGGACTTGGTGAGAGAATGGACGAAATAATAAGACTTATGAGAGATCTGAGAGATGCTGGTGTCGATATCGTAACGGTAGGCCAGTATATAAGACCGCCCGGGGGTAAGATAAAGGTGGAAGACTATCTTACGCCTGAGGAGTTTGATGATATAAGGGTGATTGCAATGGAATTGGGTTTTAAGGGAGTTGAGTCCGGCCCACTGGTGAGGAGTTCATATAAT
>CAZRTU010000054.1:0-8927 GCA_964603075.1 uncultured bacterium | reverse complement strand
TCTTGCGTATATACCCAGGACTGCATCGAATCTCGAGAGTCTCTTTGATACTAAATCAGCCAGAAATTTGTATATATTGGTGCCTATTTTATACGATAACATTGGAGTTTAAGTATACTATTCGCCTCTTGTAATTCCAAATGGCATGTTCTTTACGTTTTTGCTACTAATGAATTTTTCTAATATTTTGTAATCCTTACTTGATGAGTATGGGCGGAGTCCGTCTTTTTTATCCTCCATGAAAAGTCCGTGGCATAAGCCTATCAATGCTATGGTAGCCATAGGGTGTTTGCTATTTTTGAGTTGTTCCAAGCACGATGTAAACTCCCGGAAGACTCCACGGTATCTGATCCTGGAGCCTTCCAATTTAAATTTCTCAAACGTATAAAGCGGTGTATACTCAGGTTTATGGCAACCAAAAACATAAGGTGGATGTCCGAATCTCCTTCTATCTCGACTGGCAAAGACAAATTTCCAACCCATTTCACAAATACGGAGTATACAATTTGTGTCAGGAGATATGGAATCAGGAAACTTTACCTTATCGAAACACTCTGTTCTGAACATCTTTACCGCCTGTATTGTGCCCAAAAGTTCATCGGAAAGATAGCCTATAACGACGCCTATATCGTCTTTAATAAACGTCTGCATAGTCTCGATGCAATCCGGATCCAGTAACATATCGGCATCACACTGGATAAAAAAAGGAGTCTTGACCTTAGATATCCCCTGATTTATGGCTTTATGAAATGGTTTTACATTTTCCACCACTACTATTTCCTTGCAAGGAACAGTCTGTTCTCTAAGTCTTTTGATAGCCTCCCCGGTGGTTTTTTCACCCACTGTCAATACTAGACCCGTCACATCCATTCCCCCTCCTTTTAAATCAAGGTATCTATGTATGATTAAGCCTTTAAATTTTTATAGGCCGTATCTTGTATTTGTTTCACGATTTTGTACCGTTCTCTTTTTTTAAATTGGAAAGTTACACTATTCTTATCTGCACCTCTTCTGACCTTATATAAGACCTCGCTTATATTTTGGAATCGAAATTTTTCTGCCATCCTCAGTGCTAAATCATAGTCTTCCCCAAAAGGGATACTTTCATCAAAACCACCAACTTTGAGGAAGCTATCTTTCTTCCAGCATATTAAGTGATTTGCTATGTAACGACACAAGAGTCTTTCTCTATCGAATCGTTTACTCTTGTATAACTTTTTAAATCTGCCCCTATCATCGATGGTACAACGTGAGGAGTAGAAGTAACCGACATCCGGGAATTCTTCTATGTATCTATTTAAGACTTCCAGGGCATTGGGAAACAATAGGTCGTCTGAGTCAAGCCTGCAAGCATAGGCGCCTTTTGATCTTAAGACGCCATAGTTTATTGCTGAGCCCGGTCCTTTGTGCTCTTTATAAAAAATCTTAATTTGTGGGAATGAACTATACTTTTCCAGGATATGTCTAACTTCAGGGTTGTCTGATCCGTCATCTACAATTGTAAATTCATAGTTTCCGTAGGTTTGATTTAGAACGCTCTCGATGGCTTTCGTAATATACTGAGGACGATTGAAGACAGGCATTAATACACTGAAAAAAGTCTGCATAATTTTTACACAATCCTACCGGTAGTAGGGTCTCAATCAAGGGTTCCGCTTATGTACAGTATCCTTAATCTCAAACCTCCAAGGATCCCAGCAATAAATAATGCCATGTTAACTGTGTACCTGATGCTGATAAACTTTAGACTTCGCCAAAGATGTTTTATGTCTAAATCAGACCTGAAATAATAGATTCCCAAACCGAGGGTGAGGGAGCCTGAGATAATAGCAGGTATGTGGAATCCGAATAGTGCAGTCAAAACACTGGCTATCAGAAAGATATTCATCAAAAGAAACGAGCTTATGAAGATTAAGATTTGTACAGGAAAATGGTCTTTAAAAAGGATGCAATTATATAGGGTTCCTTTCTTAATCTTTTTCTTCTTTAGATATAAAGCCAGAGATTTTGGACTATGTTTTTTGAATATATAAGGATGATGGAACCCATAGCCGAACCATTGTTTGATCAAACCTTTAAAGGTCTCTCTGTTTTTATGTCCCACCACTGCCTTGGGTTGATAATATAATTCCCACTCTGTTTTGGAAGCCCTTATACACATGTCCTGATCCTCTCCTGAGCAACAGTTTAAATCGTATCCACCAAGCTGTTCGAAGACTTCTCTTCTAAACATCACATTCATTCCAGAAAAAAAGGGGGAGATCAGAGTTCCTTTTCGTTTTTCAAAGTAACCTTCTTCACAGAGATTTGAATATATCTGTATAACCATTTTCCTAAACTATTTGATTGGTTTATCTAACATATTCTTTCGATAGAATTCATCTATAATTCCGTCCCCTGCCTTTAGATAAGATACCCTACCTCCGACGACCCCAACATATGGATCTTTAATGAATGGGATTTCCAAATACTTTAGCCAATCTTTATCTGCTACACAATCATCATCAATGAAAGCAATTATGTCCTTAGTAGCATTTCTCACCCCTGCATTCCTCGCATAAGGTATCCCTCTTGTAGCCGCATAGACATATTTGATGTTTAATCTATTCTTGAAACTCAGAATCATTTCCTTTGTATTATCCTGTGAGCCATTGTCAACTACGATAACCTCATCCGGTTGTCTTGTCTGCCTGGTTAGAGATGTCAAAGTATCTCTCAGCGACTCGGCTCTATTTAAGGTAATAACAACAACCGAGACAGAAAGACTATTTTCCTGAGTGATGGCGTTTAATTTCATAGTTTGTGCTCCCTTTCATCTTGAGATAAGAGATTCGATTTTAGGTAATGATGGGCGTAGAAACAGGTTTGGACAGTGTGGTAAGCTGCTTTCCAGTCTCCGCCTTTTATCAGGTCCTTAGGGGTACCATCTTCGTAGCAAGAGCGAAACCATTCATCGAAGTGGGCGTCAAATAGATGCCCAAAGCAAAAATTTGCAGTCTTTTTGAAGTAATCGTACCATTTCCGATCTCCGGCAAGTCTGTAAAGATAAAAAAGAAGGGAAAGTATACCTTCACACTGGATCCACCAGATTTTATCTGTATTGGCCAAAATCCTTCCTCGATAGGCAAAACCATAAAAACCGTTATTCTGAACGTCCCAGCCGTATTTAAGGCAATATTCGATCAATTTTTTTGCATGCGTATAGTATGTTTCATCTTTGACTAATTCATACAGCCGAAGGAGAAACCAAGCGTATTTAAAGTTATACCCAAAATGAAGGTTGATCTTTTGGTCAAAACATAGGGGGTTGTATGACCAATCCTTATGAAAGTTTCTCATTACGCAACCGTATTTCTTATTGAACGTATGCCCGATGATGATTTCACCTATCTGTATAAGCCTTTTGCGATAAGCCTCGTTTTTTGTGGCGAAGTAAAGCGACCTTATGGCTTCGCCCATTTCGATTTGTATGCAGAGAATCTTGGCAATAGACTTTACAGACCAATCACGATGGAAATCCTCGTAGTAACCGAGGTATTGCTTGTCCCAGCCATGTACATCCATCAGTTCATAGGTCTTTTCCGCATATTTTAGGGCTGTTTCATCGCTAGTTGCCCGATAGAACTCTGAGAGCCCTAACATTGCGTACGCTTCGCCGAAGGAGTGCTTTCCATTGTCCCTCACCTTTCCATCCCTGTCCGAACTCCAGTACCACCCGCCAAATTTCTTATCCCATAGGTGCTCAATCAAAAATTGAACTCCACTACTCGCAAGCGTAAGGTATGTGCGGTTGCCTCCCAATCCATATCCGAGCGAAAGACCATATACCATTCTTCCCTGCATTCCTGTATATTTGACATCACAGCGATACAATGTTCCATCTCTTCCTATGTGAGTTATAAACCCTCCATAATTTTCATCAACTGAGTACCTTTCCCAAAAGGGTAAGATATGCTCCAAAACATGATTGCGAAAGTAGTCTCCATAACTCTCCTCTGATAAAAAACGGTCTTCTTGATTCGGAGGGCACATCTTTCCCCCTTTTTCTGACAATGCTCTTTTGAAAAAACTCTTGATTTTCTTGTAAAGCGCATAGAATCCCCAAAACATTAACACTAATTCATCAAACATTTTTCTACCTCCTTTCGATAAATTCTCTTCTCATAAGATATCCATCTTGCGGCTTCATCGAAATATTTGACGTTCAATCTATTCTTAAAACTCACTTTGAGAATTAAATCCGTCTCAAAAAATCTACTGATTTCACAAAGAGACGATATGCTTGAGATTCCTCCCCAAGCAACTCTTTATTGTATTCTGTGTGAAGGGCATTAAGCCAATCTGTGTCCTTGGGAAAGGATTCGATTAGCATTTTGAAAATCTGTCTGCTTGTAATAGGGATATAAATCTTATCACTCATTAGAAAACGAGCTAATAACTTAGTTCTGGCTGCTCCCCAAAAGAACCTCAGAAAGTCCACAGATTTCATTTTGTAGGCTTTTTTGTCAGAGAGTATCTCATCAATTTCCTTTACCCTTGCTTTTATGATTTCTTCAAAACTACTTATTGGCAAATTGGTCTTTATATACTTGTCTTTTCTTGCAAAGGGTTTAAGGAGGTCATTTGATAGCAGCGAGAAAAACAATGGACATTCTCTATGGCTCTTAACGCAATGTTCTATCTCTTTTGCATGAAGAGATAGAGCAATTTTACCGTCTGTTACGAAGGCTTCGACTGCTTCCCCAAGATTAAGTTTTTTAAAGACGATATTGAAGCTTTGTAATTTCTTATAAGGTATGAAATCCTTCTGGAGTAAAACAAGGTAAAAGGAGTCGATGTCATCATTAGATAATACATCTATGCTGAATTCTATCTGTGGGATTAAGGCGATATAATCCACAAAGTCTGTAAACTCCTCTAAGGCATATGCCTTTAATTTCTTTAAAGATTCATGAACACCTTCCCTAACAGTAAAATCTGAGAGACTCGGGACTTTCAACTCAGCTATTTTACCTTTTGTGTCTATGTAGAATTTTTCTATACAATCAAAGGAGCTTCTGTTTAGTTCTATAAATAATTTCAATAAACTATCAACGATCAAATTTTCTTTTTGGGGGAGGTCTTTCATATAACTTTCTACCTTTTCAATCGTCTTATTCTGTTCATAGGATAGATATTTCTTAACCGTAGCTAATGCTGTCTTCCTATGTGTGATATCTTCTCGTTTACAGATGAATAAATAAATCCTTGCTGCTTCAGCAATTACCTTATACCATAAATATTTTCTCTTGAAATGAGGTATAGCCAAATCGGGATCAAATTCGGCTGCAAGAGAACCCCACCATAATTTAAGTTCCTGAGCAGCAGGAACATATAATTCTTTGAGATCTATTTTTGGTAAATCTTTTGTTATATCTCTTCCGCTTAATAGAATCCAACTTCTTTTACACTCGCGAAATCTATATTTAAGCTTCCAGATGGATTTGTCTTTGTTAACTTTATGCTTCAAGAAATTGCTACCTTTGTATAAGCGATATAATTCTGAGATTGTGTACAGTCCTAATTCTTCATCCACCTTGCCCAAAAATGGGATAAAACGAGACAGGTTGTTATAGATTGATATTATCCTCTCCTTTGCTAACTCCACAGTCTTCGTATCTCTATCTTGGATAATTATTGATAAGTCTATATCACTTAAACCGTACGCAGCTTCACCCTTTGCCAATCCCCTGCGCAAATATATTGCAGTTACAAGATTTATCCTTCTCAACCTTTTCACAGCTAGAGCAATGGACAGTTTGTAGATCATTTGGTAGAGATATAATAGTGGGGGGAAACTGGTGCCGATTATTATAAGCTGGAGTATTTCACGGAATGTCGTCTTGGGATAGCTTGACATAGTTAAGTTTTTCAAATAAGAGAGTCGTTATTACTTCGAATCGGGCTTCAAAAAGTTGGCTAAAAATTTTGCATTCTCTCTGGGATTTGACCCCATGTAAAACCTGTAGGTCTTGGATCTACGTATGACTTTGAAGCAAACAGTAAGTCTTGAAAAGAAAATTTTAAAATAGATGAGTATGTCTTTGAGATTGAATCTCATAAAGTACGAAGCAGTATGAGGGAGTTCTTTCCCCAGGACAGAGTTTATCCAGAAAGAGGGTATAGTTCTCACTTTGCTTACGTGTCTTAATTTGACACCTACCCGAGAATCCCTTTTGCCTATTAGAACAATGTAAGGGCTACTTGAAGTAGAAATCAGTCCCTCAAAGTAATCGATGTCTATCAGGGTTTTAGGATCGTACTGACTGCGTTTAAATCTGCGCAGATATTTTGGGGGAATATCGAGAGTGACATCGTCAAGAACACCCAATCTTGAGGGAAAGGGTAGTATTTCACAATTACCCGTCATTAATGGAATCTCGTCCGATATTAATTTTATATCTTCCTCCTTCAGCAATTCCAAGGCGAGTGTCGTTTTTCCTCCCCTCATGGGGAGCAGGCAGAGTACTGCTCTATCTTTTATTGACACCCCAAGTGCATGGACACGATGTATCCCGTGTCTGTCCAAGAGGTCACCAACTCTCGAGAGAATTAGAAGATAGGTTCTCTCATGAAGAAGTGAGTCATCCTGACTATAGATCTGTCCTCTTTCTCGAGAAAAATCATAGATGGTTAAGGCCTTGCCGAGATGATCAGAGAATCTAATTTCTCCAAGGTCATAATTTACTGAGTCTTTTGTATGAAAAGCCTTTTTTGCCTCTTTTGGGATTGCAAGATAGGGTGGATTTTTATGAATTATCTCGATATCTACACTAGCGGTAATTCGGGTGTTTTTTGGGTGGATAAAGTGTGAAAAATCCCTTTTAATCTTCTCAAGTATATTTGGATTTGAGCTTTCGACATTGATACCGATGCCGAAGAAGTTTAGTTTAATCGCCATAATTAGTTGAGTTTTATATTCTTAAGGCTATTTTAAAACATTCGCTTGAGATAGAATTATACTAAAAAAAGGGAGAAAAGTCAAGAAAAAAACTGGATGAATTTTTTGGAGGGTCAATTAGGAATAAGGTCAGATTGGTATGTTGTAAGAGAAGAGGATACGCAAGTATCCTGAGTAAGCGAGGTGTAGAAAACTTATAATTCCTTTCTCAATCTTATTAAGCCCGCCTCGATTCTCACAAAGTTTAGACTTTTTCTATCGTATTTGTCTAAATCTACAGCGTATTTTCGAGCAATTTTCTTTATAACTGACATCGGTTCTGGGTTGCTTTTTTCCCAGAATGGTCTAAGTTCTCTAAGGAAGATGTTCGTTGTTACCGGACCAATGCCAAAAAAATCCATCAATCGGTCTTCCAGATCATTGGGATCTTTGGCTGAGCGATGTAGACTTATTAGACTGCCTCCGTATTCATTTATAAGGAAATCACAGTCCCTCAAAATCTGGTCGGAAGTTTTTTCATCATAACGGACATAGCCACCTTCTCGCATGATAGGATTTACCAGGAAGCCCCAGCCAGCCTCCAATATTTTTCTCGGTTCCAGGAGTTCATATTTTTTGAAGGTCTTGTATGTATTCCTGGCTATCGTTTCCGTTATCCTGGCGCCGAAAAGAATGCTGGCTATAAACCACTTAAATACTTCCTTTTCAGTGTTTTTCTTCAATTCGATACCCAGTTCTTCAGAGTATAGTTCGCTCCTCTTTAATTTGTTAATATTTACGTTATACATTGACTAAGTAGTCATTCTTTTTGCTATATTGTTTACTTTCTCAATAATCTCTTCTTCATCAAAACCAACCAATTTTCCATCTCTGACTACTATCTTTCCATTTACAATCGTATATGCTGTTTCGTGGTTATAACCTGAAAAGACTATCGCAGCCAAGGGATCTTTTAGTGAACCAGCATACTGAACCTGAAACATATCGAATAGAGCAAGATCTGCTCCCATACCCTCACCTATCCAACCGAGCTTTTTCAGCTTAAGTAGACTGGCGCCATTTTTTGTAGCCAAAGTTAACGCCTCCCTGGCGGTCAAGCCAGCGGGGCCATATTTGACCCTCTGTGCGAGCATTGCGTTTCTGACCTCTCCAAGCATATCCGATGAATCATTGGAGGCAGAACCATCAACACCGAGACCAACACGGATTCCCATATCCAACATCTCCCTAACCCTTGCGATGCCGGAACCAAGCCTCATGTTGGATGTTGGACAGTGTGATATACCTGAGTTTGTATTTTTGATTTCTTTAAGTTCTTCATCACTAAGCCATATTCCATGAGCAAAATACACATCTTCTCCCAACCATCCCCAGTCCTCCATAAGTGAAAGGGGTTTTTTAGAATATTTCTCAAGGCAGTATTTCTCCTCGTCTTTTGTCTCGGCAAGATGAGTATGGATTACCAAATTATATGACCTGCCCAATCTCGCCGTTTCAACCATTACCTTTTCATCCACCGAAAAAGGGCTGCAGGGTGCAAGCATGACCTTTCTCATAGCCAGTGGTTGGGGGTCGTGAAATCTCTCAATCACCCTTACCATGTCTTTTACTACTTCATTGGTGTCCTGCACAACGTTGTCTGGTGGCAGCCCGTCATTACTTTTACCTCTGGTCATAGATCCCCTTGATGGGCAGAATCTTATACCCACTTTTTTAGCCGCTTCAAATTGAATTTCGGTTATATCTCCTTTAAAATCAACGGGATAGAGATACATCTGATCAGTGGTTGTAGTAGCCCCCGTTTTCAGCAATTCAGTACAACCAAGGAGAGTTGAATAGTAAATGGCGTCTTCATCCATTCGACTCCATATGGGATAGAGATAGACAAGCCAGTCGAAGAGCTGGGCATTCTGTGCACCTGGCAGATTCCTTGTGAGGTTTTGATAAAGGTGATGGTGGGTGTTTATCATGCCGGGTATTACCAGAA
>CAZRTU010000053.1:0-8977 GCA_964603075.1 uncultured bacterium | reverse complement strand
ACCGTAGGAACCACAGCATCCTTAGTGACCGAAATCCACCAGGCTCCTTTTTTAATCTCCTCTGGGTAAATATCCCTGGAAACATTCCCGATGTCCACAATTTGAGATAGTGCATCAGCCATTCCTTTGCCAGCACCGCCAGCAGCTACATCTATCCTTACCTTCGGGTGGATCTTTTGAAACTCCTCTGCCCATTTAACCGCCATGGGGTAAAGTGCCCAGGCTCCTGACATGGTTATTGTACCTTCTAACTCTTCTAATCGACCTTGAGGCTTTTTTTGACACCCAACTGCAAACAAAGTACTAACCACTAATAACCCACTCAACAACTTTCTCATCTTGTTAACCTCCCTTTAGCAATTTAAAAACTATAACTCAAGGAAGACGCCAGGATGCCTACATTGGTCCAATCTTCTTTACTCTTTCGGCTTTCCAGGATGTAATAGAGTCCTCCCTTAAGATTCTTGACTACCTTAAAGTTTACACCTGCATATACACGGTTTTTATTCAGCTCATTCGCATCAAAATCGTAAAAAGGCTCTTCAGCAATGTAAGGCTGGATTTTAAGCTGAGTAACTTTTGGAAGCTTTACCGTCAGTTTATTTATATACCTGAAGAACTCTTTATCCTCTTTGATGCGGTATTCTAACCTATTTCTATCGTCGAAGCTTAAACCTAAAAGTTTCCACTTGAATATTGCATTTAAATGGGGGCGATATTCAACTTTCCAATCACCCTTCTTTTTCTCATTTACATGGCGATAATATGGACTCAAGATAAACCAGTCTTTGACTTTCCAATCTAACCCGATATCAAAGTGGGTATAGTAGTGATTACTGAAATTGTCGTCGTAGCGAAGTTCGGGCTTTACTCTAAAATCCAGATCCTCGTTGATGGAACCCCCTACCTCATAGTGGCTCCAGTATTCCCAATCATTTTCTGCCCAGGCTGATTTATATACGTTTGATAAACCAACAATAGAGATAGCTACTATCATAACCTTCTTCATTGAAAATTCCTCCTTTCTTAATCGAGTCCCTCATGTTAAACAGACTCATATTAGAGTTATTATCCAATCCCTCATATACTCTTGTTCGGCTAAACAAAAAATATCAGCTTACCTCTGAAATATTACACAGTATCTGGTTAATTTGCCTAATTATAAATATCCTAACTCCTGCAACCGCTTTCTTATCTGATTAATCTCCCTCTGTGTGAGGGAAGTATCCTCAGTTAGCTTCCCGCTAGCAGCAATATTTCTCATTACAAAGACGATGAAATCGGTCACCGAGGAAAAGCCTGTTCCCTCAACCTGTTTCTTTAAAGAATGATAGAGCTGCCTGGGAATCTTGATTGTTGTTTTTTCAGCCATCGAGCCTCCTATTAGTGTATTATATTGACTACAATTGTAGTATTATAACATAAAAATTCTGTTTTGTCAAGTGATTTTTAAATTATATGAAAATTTTTTTTAAGATCTTATTAGGAACCATTTCTACAACCGACCTTAAAAGCACAGGGGTTTTTAATCATCCCTTTTTTGCTTACATAAATGATCCACCGAACGTCAGCACTTATTCTCATACACCTGTAGAACCATGCTGACTTTTCCCCAAGCCTTTAAAAATAACTTGACTTTTATTTCCCTTTACTATATAATCATATCTTAAGAGGAAGGGGAAACAGAGAATAAGATAACAGGGATGGTACGGCAATTCACGGGATAAAGAAAAACATACTATTAAAAATTTCTCTTTGAATCTCTTCTAATCCCGTTTAATCCCTGTTGAAAATTAAAAGGAGGCAATATGGCTGATGTTATTGATTACAAGATATACGGTGATGATATGCAGTTAGTAGAGATCGAGTTAGACCCCCAGGAAGGTGTTAGAGCAGAGGCGGGAGCAATGATGTATATGTCAGATGGGGTAGAGATGCAGACCTCAACAGGCGGTGGTCCATTCAAAGGATTTAAGAGGATGATCACGGGGGAGAGCTTCTTCATAACCACATTTTTAAACAACGGGAAAGACAAGGCACGGGTGGCATTCGGTGCCCCCTATCCAGGCAAGATCATTCCCCTTGACTTAAGCAAACTGGGAGGAACGTTTTTGTGCCAGAAGGATGCCTTTCTCTGTGCTGCCAGAGGCATTGAGATTGAAATAGCCTTTACGAAGAGATTCGGTGCTGGTCTCTTCGGCGGCGAGGGTTTTATCTTACAGCGACTTGTGGGTGAGGGATTGGCATTTGTCCATGCTGGAGGAACGATTATAAAAAGAGAACTTGCATCAGGAGAAACCCTTCGTGTAGACACAGGATGTCTCGTAGCCTTTGCGCCATCAGTAGATTACGACATTCAATTCGTAGGCGGATTTAAAAATGCACTTTTCGGTGGCGAAGGAATATTTCTGGCAAAGCTGCGGGGACCCGGAACTGTTTATTTACAAAGTCTTCCATTCTCGCGCCTGGCTGACCGCATCTACGCAGCTGCTCGTTTCAAACAGAGGGGTGAAAAGAAGGGTTTTGCCGGACTTGGAGGAGACCTGCTGGGAGGTCTGTTGGGTGGAGATGGGGATTGATAGTAACTATTCTGAGACCTTTGAAATGCATCCTTTAATCTTCCCAAAGTTTTTTAAGTTGCCTAACTAAGAGTTTTATAAATTAATTACGCCACTTTTGAGCACGATTTATCGCAAAAGCAAGATAAACAAGTTCCCAATTTATCTAATCTACAGAGAGTTCTGATTAAATAACAGCTTAATTGAAATGAGAATAATTTTTAAATTTTTTACTTGAAAAATGAGGGATTTTAAATTATAATATATATAGATATTCTACTTTTATTGTAAGACATTCATTTTATTTTGAGAAAATTACAAATGAGATGTTGAAAGCTTAGGATACCCCTAATCGTATGGAATTTTGCAGAAACTTAGATAGATCTGGTGAACCACGATCAGTAATATGCCCTAAGGTAGTACGCAGTCACTCCTTCCTCTTAAATACAGCAGATGTAGAATTGCAATAGCCTCTTAAGGTTACTCATCTCCTATTCGTATAGATACTCATTACTAAAAGAGCTCAGCTTATTCCTTTACAAAAAAGCTAACGACTATATTCTCCTTGTTAACCTTTTAATTTTCTATGTATTTGGGGAGGCAATTCAGATAATGTCTGTTCCTGGTGGATAATTAACTTAAGGAATTAGAGATGAAAAATTCCCTTAACATAATGATTTGTTTTGCATTATTTAATTCCACATCTTTATTTGCCTGGACAGAGCCTGTAAATATATCGAACACATCCTTGACGTCAAATTGCCCTTACATAGCAATAGGCAAGGATAATCTAATACATGTAGCCTGGGTAGATTTTTCCCATGACCTCCCTGTTCGTCCAGAGATACTTTATCGACACTTTGATGGAGATTCTTGGCTGGACATTATAAATATATCTAATGACCAGACTGATTCCTGGGATCCTAAAATAGCAGTTGACACTTTGGGCAACCCACATATTATATGGATTGACCAGGGCCAAGGAGAAGGACCCCCGAGGCTGTATTATAGTTTCTTTGATGGAGATATATGGTCATCTCCAGTATGTTTAGTGGATACTTTCGGCATAGGTTTTATAGGAGTTGCTGAGATAGCGATCGATTCAGAAAATGTGATTCATCTTCTCTTAAGCAGTTATGGTAAGATTTATTATACAAGATACACTGAGAATTCCTGGACTACTCCTGTTTTAATAACTCCTGTTGATTATCAATCTTTTGGGCCTGTAATGGCTTTAGATCCAGCCGGCTGTCTTCATGTTATCTATAGTTGCTTTACTTACGAGTGGGAAGAAGATAGTGTTGAGCTATTTTATACAAAGTGCGAGGATGAATCATGGGATATCCCAACGAGAGTAACCTATTTAGTTGGCAAATCCTATCGTTCGGATATAAGTATTGATTCATATGGATCATTATATTTAGTTTGGGAAGAGGGACGATATCAAGACTACCAGATTTATTGTTCATCTTTCGAGGGTAATTCATGGATGAATCCCATCTCATTGGATAGCTTAGTAAATGAGACAGGATACTTTCCATCAATAGCAGTTGACCACCAAGGGGATATACACGTGGTATGGACCAGTTCTCCAGTAGGTATTTATTATGCTTACTACTCCAAATCATCTTGGGTAGTATATCTCCTAATAACTGGTCTAACCACTTTTCCTCATGTAATAATAGACTATTCACAATATCTCCACATGGTATGGGTTCAAGTAATAGACTATGTATCCAATATATCCGATATTTTCTACAGCAACAAGGACTTGAGTGGTATAGAGGAATCTAATTCCTATTTAATTGATAAATGCACAACCTTTCCTAATCCTTTTACAACAACCACCAAGATATATTTTACGTTAGATAAATCATGCAATGTCACAATCACAATATCCAATTTAGCAGGAGAGATTATTATGAAGTTAGATCTCGGCTATATGCAGGCGGGTTCGCATGCTGTTACTATCTTCTTAGACGAGCAATGTGTTCCTTCGGGAGTTTGTTTCTATCAATTGAATGCAGGAAAAAATACAGCAACAGGTAAGATTGTACTGGTTAGGTAAGTTTCGTTAACCCTTAGACAGGGGAGGTAATATGCGTGCATTATACAGAACGTTTATACCGGCTGTTATAATAGTAGGTATTGTCGCGAATGCCGGTGCTGTGAACCATAACGCAGGAGTCATTTCAGGTTACGATTCAAATCCAGCTACAAAAGAAGATCCAAAAATTTGAGGGGATGGCTTATGATCAAGCTTTCTGGACAGATACTTATCTAATGTGGGAACTAATGTACAAAAATGCACTTTATAAACTTCAAGGTTCAGCACCTGATTACGATCATATACAGGTATTCTACCATAATGGGCAGGATTACAATATTCCAGAATGGTTAAGTGAACGTTATATGGTGGCTCATCAATTTCCCGAAATAGAAAAGATCACCGATTATACATATTATAAGGATGATATATTCCAGGTACTTGATTGGTTAGCACAAGGCGGGGGTGGGATTGACCCAATGACTAATGAGGATAATTTCTTTCTTTACGTTATAGCTCATGGATCCGGTGAAGGTTACTTTGGGGTCGCTGCTGGAGCTGATACAATATCTAATATTGAGTTAAAAGAAAAAGTGGACGCGATATCCGCTAACACAAAAATCTTATGGTTTCAACCTTGTTATAGTGGTATGTTCACTTATTTGCATGGTCCTAATACAGTTATACTTACATCTACCTCTCATGACAAACCCGCTTATTGCGCAGATGACATTGAAAAGTGGCAACCAGAGTGGGATCCCGACAATTGGGAAGAATATATAACAGAATTCTGTGAAAACGAACTTTTTGTAAACGCGGAAGAATGTACTCTTGCTCAATGTCATGGCGAGTTTAGTTTCCATGCTCAGAATGCGGTAAGGGGAGAAACACCTACAGAGATATCAAGAAATGCAGACCAAAATAACGATCTTCTAGTATCAATGGGTGAGGCATATGACCATGTTATAGAATGGGATAGTTACCAGTACCATTATAGTAGAGAGGGTGAGAAACCAGAAGAACCATGGTATAGTGACGATAGCAACATTGGTTATAACCTCTTCCTCGGTTGGGATGATTATACCGAACCTTCTGCGCCGACAGGGCTGTATGTAGACGCTATAGGTCTCTATCCAAAGTATGCAGTAGTAATATTTGATTGGTTTGACAATACTGAGCAAGACCTTATTGGTTATTATGCCTATCGGAGAAAAGGCGGTCAAAGCTGGGTGTGGCGAGGCTCTAGCCGTGAAAGCTATTGGCAGGATATATGTAATTATAATACTCATTACTGGTATCATGTAACAGCCATTGATGTGGCGAAAAATGAGAGCGATAATTCGAAGATTGTTCATGTCTATGTCCCACAGCCAGGCTTTATGATGGTTGCAGGTTTAGGCAATCCATCACCATCCCCATATTTGGTCCAAAGAACAGGCTATCAGAATTGGGGGAATACATTTGAATACACGGTGGATTATGATACTGAAGAATTAATATACAGATTCGAAAACCTTGATCCAGAGAAATTTTATCTCCTTGCCTTGGTTCATTACGCAGTGGATACTTCTCGAACTCAGGCACTTGATGTTGATGGAGTTACTCTCCTTAACGGCTTCTCGGTTACTTATAAACCTGGTTTCGACGTACTGTGGATACCTCAGCAAGTATATGCTGATGGTGAGATACAAACAAATATTCGCAAAGTAATTGGAGAAGATGCTGTAATTTCTGAGATTATAGTAGCAGAATTTGACACCACATTTGAGATTTATGGAGATGGTAGTGGCGGTGGTCCACAGACTTCGTATAGCAATACGCCTTTAGTTTATTCACTGTCCCTATATCCAATACCGGCAAAGAATGACATGTCAATCAGGTTTGGCATTCCAAGAGAAGGGAGGGTCTCTATAAAGATTTTCGATGTATCCGGTAGAGAAGTCCAGACTCTTGTTGATGAAAGGGTTGAGGCTGGTTACCACATTGTACGATTAGATAATATTAATCTCCCATCAGGAATATACTTCGCAAAACTCGTGACCGCTAGCTATAAGGAGACTAAGAAGCTAGTAGTGATGAAGTAGCAGGTCATTCAGATATTGAATAAAAGGGGGGCGTTGCAATAAACGCCCCTTTTTATTTATACAACACAAGTTAATCTCTTTAAAGCCCCAAAAGTAGTCATAAGATTTATGAAACTTGTCATTGGGAAATTGGAGGTGAAAGATCTCGTTATATCAAGTCTGTAAAATCTAAGCATCGTAATCTTGGCGCCTTACATACCAAGACTCAGAAGGATAATCAATTCCAGGAGAATAGAAAAAGGGTTGACAAGAGACAAAATGTAAGGTATAATAAAAATAGGATAGGACTAATATCATAGATGTATAGACACAAGGAATTATTTACTAAGTTTTCAATGAAACAAGTACAAGCCTATACTAATAATAATTTGAGAAAAAGATTTATTTTGTGGGTGAGTGGTGGGAATAATAGCTAAAAGACGATTACACAGACTGGCTGAAGAAAAGCGAAGAGAGAGGAGGGAAGAGAGAAGAGAGACAAGAGAGAAGAGAGAGACTAGGGACTGAGCACTATGGACTGAGACTAAAGACCGACGACCAAGGATTCAATGACTACCTACTGAATAATCTATAGTTCGGGTCGGGTTACGATTACTTATTTGATAGATGGAAGAAGACTATAAGAACATAAAATTCGATTTTGAAGCCGTCTTTGAACCCGAGGATTACCTGTATTTCTATCGTGATTCGTTAACAGTGGAAAGGACTAAAAGGGAATTGGATTTCCTGGTAGAGAAATTGAAACTTAACAAACCAATGAAAATCCTCGACCTCGCCTGTGGCCATGGCAGACATTCAAATCCACTTGCAGAACTTGGACACTGTGTCACCGGTGCCGATATAACCAGTGGCTTCCTTGACATTGCAAGAAACGAGGCAGAGAAAAAGGGACTAAGCGTTGATTACATCAAAAAGGACATGCGTGAGATCACTTTTGAGAATAGGTTTGACAGAGTGCTCCTGCTCTTCACGTCATTCGGCTACTTCGAGGATGAGGACAACCTTTCAGTCCTTAGAAATGTAGAGAGGGCACTCAAATCAGGTGGACTGTTCTGCTTTGATACATTCAACAGGGATGAGTTCCATAAGAATTTTCTTCCTTTCCATGTTGTAGAAAAAGGTGATGATCAGTTGATTGACAGGATCACGTTTGATAGTTCAAGCAACCGGCTTTACAACAGAAGGATAGTAATCAGAGATGGCAAGAGAAAGGAGAAACCATTTTTTATAAGACTCTACAATCCAACTGAGATAAAAAAACTACTAAGAAAAGCGGGGTTAGAGCTCTTCAATATTTATAGCCATTGGGACGGAAGCCCATTTGAGACGGACTCGATGAGGATGATTATAATAGCAAGGAAGATTTTTAGGCAGTAAACGGATTACGAACCCGCCTGACGCCTGCCTACCGGTAGGCAACTATATCGCAAGGCTGACTTGTACTATAAATTAAATCGGAGGTTCGCTATGAGAAGATTCTATACCTTTGGAGTAACGGCTTTGGTTCTTTTTGTCCTCTTTTTCGGTTGTAAAAGAGAGATGCCAATCCTGACCTTTGCGGTTGGGGGCGCACCAAGCGAGCTGATCTACTGGGAGGAACTTGTTAAGGATTTCGAAGAGAGCACCGGTATTAATGTAAAGGTCTTGAGGCAACCCACAGATACTGATCAGAGGAGACAGGGACTCGTTATACCACTAAAAGGTAAACAGAAAGACCCCGACGTATTTCTGATGGACGTGGTCTGGGTCAGTCAATTTGCTGCATCAGATTGGCTGCAGCCCTTTGAAACATTCCTTGCCAATGATACTACAATTTTAAATGCTTTTTTTGAGGGTGTGATCGAGCAGGTAGATAAATACAACGGCAATATAATAGCCTTTCCTGTCTACATAGATGGCGGACTCTTATACTACAGGAAGGACCTTTTAGAAGAGTACCAACTCAAAGTTCCAGAAACATGGGAAGAACTTGTAGAGACAGCAAAGCTGGTTCAAAAAGAAGAAAGGAAAGAGAACCCTCAGTTTTATGCATTCGTATGGCAGGGAGCACAATACGAAGGTCTTGTATGTAATTTCGTTGAGTTCGCATCATCAAATGAGGGGGGTATGCTTAACCAAAAGGGAGATTTCAACCTCAACGTTACAGAAAACGTAGAAGCACTGAAATTTATGCATGATTTAATTCACAATTATACCGTCTCTCCCCCTAATACCTTCACAGAGATGAAAGAGGAGGAAGTCAGGACTTTCTTCCAGAGAGGAAACGCACTATTTGAAAGGAACTGGCC
>CAZRTU010000052.1:0-9002 GCA_964603075.1 uncultured bacterium | reverse complement strand
GAGGCAGAGGTAGATGAGACCATTAAGGCGATTGGTAGATTAAAAAGAGAAGAATTCATTCCCTTCTTCGTTAAGTCACTCGAGGACCCCCGTGACGGGATTAGAAAAGGGTCAGAGAGTGGCCTTATCCAATTGGGCGAAGCTGCCTTCGAACCTGCCCTAAGACTTCTTAAAGATGAAGACATAGAACTAAGAAGAAACGGAATAAACATCCTTGGAGGAATCAAGGATACGAGGGGTATAAAATACCTTGAGGAGGTAGTCCAGAGAGACGAAAAAACATTGAGAATAGCTGCAATTAAGGCATTAGGGAATATTGGGTCTCCTGATGCTCAGGAGTTTATACTTTCATTGATTGATGAAGAAGATATCGAGGTTCGAAGATATGCTATCGAAGCTCTGGGTAAGGTGAGCAATGAAGAGATAGCACCTATATTAATAGATATTTTTAGAGTTAAAGAACCGATACTGCAATATACCGCTGTTTCAGCATTAAGATATTTAGGAAAACCTGCGCTTCCTTATCTTCTTGCAGCTCTGAATGAAGAGGACAGGGACGTAAGAAAATACTCTACGCTTGCCCTTGGCGAGATAAGGGACGAGAAAGCTCTGGAACCACTTTATAAGCTTCTCTATAATTCCAAAGAAGATATTGAATTAAGAACCGTTGCCTTAAAGAGTATAGCGGTCATCTCAGGTGATGAAGTCTTCCCTGGGCTCATCGAGGTATTTGACTATAATGAGCCACAACTAACAAAGGCAGCTACCGACATACTGATTAGAGCAGGTGAGCCAGCAGTGGAGCATTTTATCTTTCTCCTTGGCAGCGAATACCAAAATATCCGTGAGCATGCAGTACAAGGTTTGCTAACACTCGGGAAGAAATCACTGCAGCCACTGCTTGATACCTTCTATTCATCCCGATACCCTCTTTCTTTATACATCATAGAGATACTCGGTGAAATAGGTGATTCGAATGCTGTTGAACCATTAGTCGAAAGACTCAAAGGAGATGACCCACGGGTGAGATTGGCAGCGGTGGAGGCACTCGGCAAATTAGGAGACGAAAGGTCTGTAGAATCCCTGAAACAAGTCTTGAAGACCGATAAAACTAATCTTCAATTGAAGGCAATAACTGCACTTGGTAGAATAGGAAGTAAGGAAGCCACTTTGCCGCTTGTTGAAGTGCTGAATGACCCGAGAACAGAGGTTCGAAAGGCAACTGTCATGGCGCTTGGCAAAATAGGGGACGAGAGAGCTATAGAACCGCTCAAGGGGGTGCTTAAAGACATGGATCCCGATATCCGCAGGGCTGCTGTGCTGAGCCTCGGTAAGATTGGTGGGACAGATGCAATAGGTGCTGTAGTCTATGCGGCTTTAGATGATGCAAGAAATGTTAGACATGCAGCAATTGAGGTTTTAAAATATAATACAGCTCTTCTAACGGACAAGACTATAGAACCGCTTTCTGCGGCAATAATGGCATCAGATGAGGACTATGGTTCTCAACTTGCGTATATACTCGGCAGCATGGGTAAAAAATCGGTTCCGACTTTATTAGAGTTGCTTAAGGAAGATAGAGCGATTACGCGAAAGTTTGCTGCTGAAGCCCTTGGCTGGGCAAATGACCCAAGCACTGTCCCGGCACTTATAGATGCTCTAAAGGATGAAGAAGCAAGCGTAAGAATCGCTGCCACCTACTCCCTTGGTGTACTTAAGGACGGGAGGGCAGTTGAACCCATAGCGAGACAGATTATGGATAGGGAGCGGGGTATACGGATAGCATCTGCTACAGCACTCGGAAATATTGGTGATGGGAAAGCGGCTGTTACTTTACAGATCGCCTTAACAGATACGGATGAGGCTGTAAGGGAGGCCGCAGAAAAAGCGCTCGCAAGATTAACAGGACAATCCTGTCCCCTGATCACGGGTCTTTCCCGATTCAACATCACCGGCTTCTTCTGGTTTATCTTTCTCGGTCTTGTTCTCGTTCTTCCGTTTGTGGGAAGCAAGGTAAAACCTGCCTCGAGATGGCTTGACCTAATTTCGCCAGATAGAATTTTTCCTCAAGTGGTCAAATGGTGGATAATGCTTTTGCTTGGACTGGGAGCCCTCGCACTCTATATCTATTGCTTTGTATGTAATACAGAGTTGGGTGCGCCGATCTTCGCGCTTGAAAAACCAGGATTCTTTAACGTCCTGTGGTTGTATTCATTCAGGGTCTTCCCATTCTTTGTTGGCGGATGTATACTCTCTGGAGGGATACTCAGATATTTCTCCGGAAGGAGACACTTCCCATCAAGTCTTCTCGGCGCCACCACCCTTGGCGCAGTTACGCCTCTCTGCTCATGTGCAGTTATCCCAATGGCGATGGGGATGCTGCGCGCTAAGATGCCTGTAAGGTCTGTGGTTGCCTTTCTCGTTGCCACACCTATACTCAGCCCATTTATTGTGGTGCTCTCCTACGGGATTATGGGTTTGGGTTATACTCTTATCAGAATAGTCTCGACCTTTTTACTCGCCATAGTCATGGGGATATTGATAGAGAAGGCTGTAGGCAGAGAGTCGGAAGGCACACTTGAAGATATGCCTGACCTGTGTAAGGGTTGTGCCATGGCAAGAGCAGGACGCGCCCCGTCAAACTCTGTTCTTCTTATTGCCTGGAATCAGGTATCGTATCTTCTCAATTATATGGTCATTGGGATAATGCTTGGAGCAATTCTCGAGGCATATCTACCTGCCTCAGTAGTAATAAATTATATGAGCTCGGGGTCACTTGGATTGATTGTTTCTGCTACCGTTGGAATTCCCATATATCTGTGTTCCGGCCAGGAGGTCCTCATCCTGAAACCCCTGATGGACATGGGTCTGCCAATGGGACATGCGATGGCATTCACCATAGGTGCTAACGGTATATGCCTTACCTCGATTGCACTTTTAGCAGGTGCAATAGGAAAAAAGACTACCACAATGATGACGATCTTCTTCTGGATTGGCGCAATCATCATCGGGGGTCTCATCAACCTTGCCTTCCTTTTAATACCAGCCTTTATCTAAGAAAATATTTTTCCTTAATATCTCCCTTAAATATGATCTTTTCAATAATCCAGTTCACTAAAAACTTGACAATATTGCATTTGTGTGATATAATATTCGGGTTATTTTTTGACACCACGAAAGGAGCGAAGGTGATATACGTGCCCATAATAATGGCTCTATGTGTAAGCAGCCTGGTTGCTAATGATATGTCTCCTGAGGTTATACCACCCGGGATTCCAGGAGCTCCCTATCCTTTGGTTATAGAGGAAGATATAGGCGATACACCTCTTGGTTCAAGGGCTGGGTGGTTTGGCGTTGAGAATCTCCATAATGCAAGGCGCAAACATACCGCAACCTTGCTTCCTTCAGGTGAGGTCTTGATAGTGGGTGGTTATACAGGCACATCATGTCTGAGTTCCTGTGAGATATATGACCCCAAGTCTGGAACAGTAAGGGATGCAGATAGTCTTACTTACGGGAGGTATCAGCATACGGCAACCATGTTACTGTCGGGGGACGTTCTCATAGTAGGTGGTTTAGGTAGTTTCCTCCTTCCCTACTGCGAGGTCTATAGCCATATAGACGAGACCTGGTCTGGCACAGGTTCTCTCTCAAAGGCGAGAAGAGAATACACGGCAACCCTGCTTCAATCAGGGGAAGTGCTTGTTGTTGGGGGACAGACTGCAACAGGTGTCTTGTCATCTTGCGAGCTGTATGACCCGGCTACTGGGTTGTGGGCAACGACTGACAGCCTCGAGTATGCGAGAGCCAGTCATAGTGCAGTACTTATGCCATCTGGAGAGGTTCTTGTCACAGGGGGCTACTCTCCACAATCACCATATTATCTGGAGTCCTGTGAAATCTATAACCCCCTGACAGGTCAGTGGGATACAACCGCAAGTCTACAGGACGGAAGGGCATGGCATACATCCACACTGCTATCGTCTGGTGAGGTTCTCGCTGCAGGAGGTTGGTCTTATGGTCATCTCACATCATGTGAGATATATGATCCACAAGCGGAGACATGGACATACCGACAGAGCCTTACTTGGGGAAGATATCTCCACGCTGCCAATCTTTTGCCTTCTGGCAGACTGCTCGTCACAGGAGGACTTTCTTCTTATCCTTCACTTCTTCCGCACTGCGAGATCTACGACCCTCAATCCTTCTCATGGAGTACAACTGGGAGTATGGCAAACGGCAGATATTCTCACACATCCGTGATGCTTCCTTCAGGTAAGGTATACGTTGCAGGTGGTCATAGTTTGGCGTCCTGTGAATTATATGTTCCAGATACAATCCTGTGGTTGGCAACGTCCGATATTTCAAAAGAGCGTTATGGTCATACAGCCACCCTGCTTCCATCCGGCAAGGTATTGGCAACGGGTGGAGAGGGTGATAGTGTTCTTTGCTCTGTTGAGCTGTACGATTCAGAGAGCGGCACGTGGGTTGGTGTTTCACCAATGTCACATACAAGGAAGGGGCATACGGCGACCCTCCTATCTTCTGGTGAGGTTATGGTTGTGGGCGGGGAGGACAGTGTTTCTCTTTCTTGTGTTGAGGTGTATAGTCCTGAGGTAGATATATGGTCATCCGTTTCGGATTTATCAGAGGCAAGGCATGGTCATACAGCCACCCTGCTTCCATCTGGCAAGGTATTGGTAACGGGAGGAGAGGGTGGTAGTGTTCTTTGTTCTGCAGAGCTCTACGACCCAGAGAGCGGCACGTGGGTTGGTGTTTCACCAATGTCACATACAAGGAAGGGGCATACGGCGACCCTCCTATCTTCTGGTGAGGTTATGGTTGTGGGCGGGGAGGACAGTGTTTCTCTTTCTTGTGTTGAGGTGTATAGTCCTGAGGTAGATATATGGTCATCCGTTTCGGATTTATCAGAGGCAAGGCATGGTCATACAGCCACCCTGCTTCCATCTGGCAAGGTATTGGTAACGGGAGGAGAGGGTGGTAGTGTTCTTTGTTCTGCAGAGCTCTACGATCCTGAGACCGGTACCTGGAGTGGTGTTACACCAATGTCCTGTGCCAGGAAGGGACACACAGCCGCTCTTCTTACCTCTGGTGACGTCATGATTGTCGGGGGAGAAGATACGATTCCTAATACGGCTGTTGAGAGATTCATTCCTCAGACCGAAATGTTTACAGAGGAAGGAGACCTTATCTCAGCGAGGGCCTATCATACGGCGACTCTGCTTTTGACGGGTGATGTTTTGGTCACGGGTGGGAGGGACACCACGAATTCTCGCACGCTTTCATCCTGTGAGATATCATACCGTTATCCTGAATACGACAGCATACTAAAGCCACATGTGGAAAATCTACCGTCCTCAGCAGATACCGGGGAGACAATAACCATAACAGGGAGTGGGTTTACAGGCTTTAGTGAGGGTTCGGGAGGAGGAAACTCCTGTATGAATTCGGCCGCAAACTATCCTCTGGTTATGATGAGGCGGATAGCCTCCTCACAGGGAGATGGTAATATGCTTTTTTTACAGCCCCCATCCGATTCATCGTGGAGTGCAAACTCTTTATCAGTAAGGCTTCCTTACTCCAGAGATTCCCTTCCAAGCGGTTGCTATCTCTTGTGGGTCTCGGTAAGCGGTTTACCCTCACTCTGTAGAACGCTCAAGATTAACCCACTTGCCAGCACCAGTGTAAGGGAGTCTCATTTAGTCGGGAATAGAATACCAGAGTTTAAGATACATCCGAATCCCTCATTAGATATCATAAGGATAGATTATATCCTAAGTAAGCCTGCGGATGTTAATATCGGGATATACAATGTTCTCGGTCAGATGGTAGCTGAGCTATTTTCGGGAAGGTTGTATGGAGGTGAGCACACCGTAACTTGGGATTGCAGGAATTACCAAAACAACAGATGCTCACCCGGTGTATATTTTTGCAGGATAGAGGCGCTGGGTGAGAGTGTAAGCAAAAAGATAGTTTTTCTCGGTAAAGAGAACTCGGGTCGATAACTCTAATCAGGTGAATTCAAGGAGACCGAGGATATTGGGATTAACTTTTTTCTTGACAACACAACATAGTTATGTTATAATACTTGTGGTTATAACAGTGATGGAGGATACATGCGCAATTACGAAAGTATTATCATTTTCAACCCCACCATAGAAGAGGATAGAATAGAGGAAGAACTTCAGGAGATAGAAAAGATTATAAATCAGCATAAGGGAGAGATTATATCGGTTGATAAGTGGGGCAAGAAGCAACTTGCCTATAATATAGGCAAGAATGACACGGGGTACTATGTCCTTTTGAATCTCAAGTTGGAGCCAAAGGTCCTGTCAGAATTGGAGACCAAATATAAGCTTGACCAGAACATTTTGAGGTATAATATAGTCAGGAAGGAGGAAGATGGCTGATTATAGGGTGCCGCGTGTAAACAGGGTGCTTATTACTGGCAATCTTACTGTAGATCCTGAACTCCGATATACACCCGACGGACAGGCAGTTCTTAACTTTCGGATAGCATCCAATAGAAGATATCGCAACAGGAAGAGCGGAGAATGGGAGGAAGACGTAACCTATGTCAGGGTGACTGCATGGAGGGAACTTGCAGAGAGAATGGGTGAGAGGTTGCACAAGGGTAGTGCAGTTTTTGTTGAGGGGCGTCTTCAGAGTCGCTCCTGGGAGACCCCAGACGGCCAGAAGAGATCGGCGATAGATATTTTGGCACTGAGTATTCAGGATCTGACTAAGGCAGCTTTAGAAACCACAGGGGAAGAGGAAAAGCACGGAGATGAAGAGGGTGACGATGAGCTGCCCTTTTGAAAGGTAAATTTCAAGAGACAAAATGGATTAAATTTACTGACTGTTAGTACCTGACAGGTGAAACAATTGCTACATTTGGGGGAATTTTATGGCAGAGAAGTGTTACTTCTGTAGGAACAATGAGAAGGTTGATTATAAGAATGTTCAGCTATTAAAAAAGTTTATGACCCCTTCTCGCAAGATAATTCCGAGAAGGATTACAAAGCTTTGCGCGAAGCATCAAAGAGCAGTCCAGAAGGCAATTAAAAAGGCTAGGTTAATTGCCTTGTTGCCATTTACACCTGAATAAAATTTTCAGACGGGTGCGATTCAAAGGTGAGTATCATATATACAAAGGGTGATTTGTGGAGGGAGTAATGAAGGTTATTCTCACTAAAGATGTGGAGGGACTTGGTAACTTAGGTGATACTATTGAGGTGAAGGATGGATATGCTCGGAACTGGCTTATTCCGAAAGGGCTTGCCCGTACGTATAGCGACAGCAATATGAGGATATTCGAGGATATGATGAAGATACAAAGGAGAAGAACAGAGAAAGAGAAGGTTAAGGCAGAGGGGCTGAAATCTCGTATTGAATCACTATCTATAACCATTCCAATGGAGGCTGGTCAGAACGACAAGCTCTTTGGTTCCGTTACATCAGGTATGATATCAGAGGCACTAAAGTCAGAGGGACACAAGATAGATCACAAATCAATAATAATGGACGAACCCGTAAGGGAACTTGGTGTTTATACCGTTAAGGTACGTTTACATCCTGAGGTCTTTGCAAATTTAAAGGTATGGGTAGTATCGAAAGAAGAAATCTAGTAGAGGTAGATATCGAGGGAGTCTATATCGATCGGATTTTAGACACTCCTATTTTGTTTTTGAAGGAACGAGTGGGTGATCGTATTCTTCCAGTATGGATCGGCGCCTCGGAGGCTATGGCAATATCACTTGCTATGCATAATAAGATTCTCGAGCGACCAATGACCCATGATCTCATAAAGATACTCATAAGGACTTTGGATGCGGATGTCCAGAATGTAGTTGTACAGGAAATCAGGGATGGGACATTTTATGCCAGGATCCACATAACAAAAGGAAACACGATATATGAAATTGACGCCAGGCCCTCGGATTCGATAGCAATTGCTTTGAGATTCAACGCAAGAGTGTACGTTCAAGAAGAAGTTATGAAGGCAGGTAGCAGTTTTGTGTTAAATGAAGGATTGAAAAAGAACCTTGAGAAATTAACACCGGAAACCTTTGGTAAATTCAAGCTATGAATGAAAAGTATACTCCCAGAGTTATAAAAGTACTATCGATCGCTCGACACGAGACTTTGAAGAGAGGCGGAGATTCTATAAATAGTGAGCACATTCTCCTTGGCGTTATTAAGGAGGGTGGCGGTATAGCAGCCAACGTACTGGCGAAGTTTAATGTCAGGGAAGATGCCGTGTCTGAACATATAGATTCAAGCTATAGTTTCAGTGGAAGCTCGGCGTTTATATCTATATCTCCGGTTCTGAGTGAGGACTCACGGAGTGTGCTTGAGCGAGCAGAGATGGAATCAGAGCAACTGGAGCATAATTATATAGGTACCGAACACATTCTACTTGCGATGCTTTCGGTGTCTTCTTCAGGGGCATTTCAAATTTTATCCTCTTTCTCGATCGATAAAAATGCAGTTAAAGGGACTATTTTGGATCTACTCGGGACACCAAAGGGTAAGAGGAAGAGTTCCTCTAAGACACCTGCTCTCGATTTCTTTACGAGAGACATCACAAAACTGGCAAGAGAAGGATTGCTTGATCCTATTATAGGTAGACATGAGGAGATAGAGAGGGTGATTCAGATAGTTTGTAGAAGAAAAAAGAATAATCCGGTGCTTATTGGAGAACCAGGCGTTGGGAAGACAGCGATAGTGGAAGGGCTAGCAGAGAGGATCGCCCAGGGTAGTGCTCCTCCTGTTCTTTTAAACAAAAGGGTGTTGGCGCTCGACCTTTCACTTGTGATTGCAGGCACAAAATACAGAGGTCAGTTTGAAGAGAGAATGAAGGCGATCCTGCAGGAGATAAATACACATAAGGATATTATTTTGTTTATAGATGAGTTGCATACACTCGTGGGCGCAGGCGCGGCAGAGGGCGGCGTCGCCCTTGGTTACCTCACGGCGGT
>CAZRTU010000051.1:0-9033 GCA_964603075.1 uncultured bacterium | reverse complement strand
CTACATAAGCTCTGTCCCAATCAAATTCTACTCCTTTCTCTGTCTTTATATATCCAGCGTTCCAACGATAAGTCATATCATTTACAACACGATAATAAGTCTTAATATTAAAAAAATCATCAGTCCTTGTAGTATCAGGCTCAGTATCTTTCCCGTTAGGACGTTTTAAAAATAGCAATACCGTTTCACCTATCTTTTCAAGATAAGGTACACGACCACCAAAATAGGGTGTTTCTTCTTCAACTGTAGGCGGACTCTCGAAAGAAAGAAAAACATCCACAGTCAAACCTGTGGCAGTATCTATTATTCCTGCTATTGATTTTGTAAGGATTGTGTCTCGTTTCGGTCTGGTCCTATCTTGTTCCTCTTTCAAGTATTCCTCAACATCTACCCAAACCCAACTTTTGTAATGTTCTTTAGGATGCCCATCAATTTTAACAACCTTTCCTATAACTACACAATCTGAATACTTTGTTCGTGCCTTTATTAAGTCAATGTATTCTGTTTCTTTCGTGTTTGGCTGACACGTTGCCTGAGTATCAAGAAATATACTCGCACCTAAAAGTATGATGGTGGACAACTCCTTAGGAATTTTACACCTCCTGGTGTTATGAACACACTTTAACCTCTATGGAATTCCAAGGTGAGAGAGATTGTGAGGAAGTGAGAATGTATTACAACGAGATTGCAGTATTAGAAGTTCAGTGCAAGTCCAAGCCTATATTATGGTTAGTCCTCAGCCTCCAGTCAGACTACGTGAAGTTTCTTAGCTAAGAAACATATACTGTACTGTTTAAAGAGTAAAGAAAATTTAAAACTAAAGCCCCGACCCCCTATAGATCTTTTGGCAGATGTATGGCGAATTGACAAACATCATCTCCTGCGAGCACTGACTTCACGATTTCAATGCTAACAGGTTTTCCAATCGCTCCTTCCCATTGTTGCCTATACCAACCTGCTCCGCAGTAACAGAATGTGATGGGCATGGCGTCATCAAGATGGTTACGCACCAGTGGACAAAAGCAGTAAGCTCTTCTCTTATCAGCTTCGTTCTTTGCTTTTTCGTATCCCACGGGATCGCGCGGCTGTTTGGATGAATAGATGACGTTCCCCTTCCGAAGAGGTCGCTCACCCCAACCCGGGTCCTCGCCCATGAACTCTATGACCGCATCAACAGCCTTCAGAGGGTCATCGGTTTTGGCTCTTGTCTCCTCATAGATGGCTTTGAGTTTATCTATTTGTCTTCTTGGAAAAACGTGGGCACAGCTTGAGAGAACGTCATACCTCTTTTCTTTATCAGCCAGCTTATTCAATCTCTCCATTGCCCCTTTGACCCACTGGAATCTTTCATTGACGGTTGATTCGATGGTGAGTTCATCACTGCCCCCCAAGACTTCTCGTCTTACTTTTTCACCTAAGACCCGCTCCAGGTTCTTGCCAAGTAGTCTATTCCAATTGTGTATGACGAACTGCAGCTCAATTTTATCTCCCTCGGGATCGTTCGAGTCCAGGTAAACTTCCCGTGAGAATTCATCGGATATTAATCCATGTTCTGAAGCGCAACCATAGAGCTTTTTATAACTCTCCTTCAATTCGCCCAGAGGTCCTGAATGGACGAGGGATAAGACTTCCATCGCGGGTAGGGTCCGGGATTTGATAATATCCGTTTCAACTACCCGAGCCACTGGAAAACCCACTTCGGCATCAAACCCGTCTTTGACGCTCGTTACGAATTGAAAGATGCAAAATGCAGGACCCAAGATTTGCCCTCCGGGAATATTCTGGGTTAATTCATCCAATATGGGATGTAATTCCTTTCGTTCCTTCAGATTGAGACGAATAGTAGCGACAGGCGTTTCATCGAACTTCTTATGCTCAAATCCGAGTCCTTTAAGCGTCATTTTCCTCCCTCCGAGCATTCATCAGGGAAGCCCTCAACTACACAATCCGAGGAGGCTCAAGAAACCCACCTCTGTCCCGTTGTTATTCAATTTGTCTGAGGATATTATTTACCTCTCTTTCGACCTCCAAAAAACTTTCCATAGTCTCGATTTGTTTCTCCCTTATTTCACTGGTCCAGGCAGAGAGTTCTTCCTCTGTGAAAGGTGATGGGACGTTTTCAAAACCGCTCTCCAGTATCTCGACCTCTTGCCCGTAAAGACCTGCTAATTGGTTAATAATTTCCGTGTCTACCCCGAATTTATCCTTGTTATTGAATAGATACTCCTTTGCAATTTTCCTTGCTTCAAGGAGACTATAATAGGTCCACCAGTTCGCCAAAAGGACTTCATACAGCGTAGAATCATCCATGCCTTCGAATGACTCCTCATCTCCTAATGCATCTATCCATTCTTCGGATGCCTTTATACCAGAGAAATAGTCATCGTATTTTTCGGTATTATAGAGTTCCTCTGCCAGCGAGAGAGAATTCTTATATTCTGGTGCAACGTCCACATCTTGTTTTCCAGTGATTGCATAGATAACCCAGGGCATCTTTTGTGCAATCTCATAACCTTCTGTCATGTCAAAGTATGTTCTACAGAAGAATTCTTCACCCCCTTTCTGATAGCCAGTTACTATTCCCCATTCTGGAGTCTGGATTAGGTCGATTGCTATGACCGGCAAGCCAGCATCGATAGTATTCTTCATAATCTCGAGTATTTGCTCGTCTGTTTTTGCCATTTCCTCGAGTTCCTCGCTTACATCGAGAGATTCAGAGAGATATACATCGAATGTATATCCCAGTTTGTTGAGTATCTCAGCTCCAACGTCTCTCCCACAGGTAGCGTCAGGAGAACTGGGACACCAGCGGTCGTAGAAGTGGAGACGGAAGCCGTATCCTGAAAGCCCGACTATATCCTCATAACTTACATTCTGCCCGAATTTCTCATCTACCCTGTAGACCGCACCAAGAAAGGAGTTCTCTATACCAATTCCCCAATCCAATCTTCCTATTCCCTCTATGATAACTGCATCTTCGTCTATGGAGTGATCGGGTGGGATTTCTTTAATGTAGACCCCAAGAAATCCCATTGGTATGGTCACTGTAATCTCTTCCTCGCCCCTCAATAGTACAACATCAACCTCTGGTGTCTGAACCGCTTCCTTGGCTATTCCCAACCCTTTTATAGTATGTATTTCTTCCCCAGCATACTCTACAATTACATCACCCACCTCTGCACCTGCATTTTTCATATTGGATTCATCGGTGAATCCAACGATTACAAGCTTAAGGTCCTCTTCTCTGTATTTGGCAGTCTCTTCTCCCGCTCTTGCCACACTTGCGCATAATATTGCCAGTGCTAACATGGTTACTGCAGAGCACTTCAGGTATCTCATCTTTCCCCCTTCGTTCTTTAGTTGCCAGATAAGTAAACTCCTATAGCTCATCAAGTTCTTTCTCTTCTTCCTTGCATCCGTACAAATTTCCCCCACAATTCGTGCAAGTCTCTTCGTACCAGGAGAACTCCCTACCACACTCTGGACATTTCCATCTTTTTTGCTGGGTTTCTAACCATTTAGCCAATCCATAGTCACGTAGAAAATTCAGGTTCTTCAATATTACAGAGTGATGTGGACACTCATCACTCTTAAATTCTAAGAGATAGGAACATGGATATTCATCACATTGGAAGCAGAACTCTATATTCCTGCTATCTGCACATTTCTTTATATCGCAGGTCTTACAGTAGGTTGAGGTAGTATCAGTTTTACATCCGTGACACATCAGGTCATTTGGTTTCATATTCCAGGATTTTGCAGTTTCTTCTAATAGATTTCTCTTGTTAGCAAGCAGAATATCGCACGCACCGCAGTACAATCCACAATATGTATCATATCTGAATGCCATTTTTTACCTATGTAAAATATTTTGGTGGATTGATGCCAAACACTGCTGTTTATATTCAGTTACTGGCTTACTCGGAATTCTTTTTGTATTATAGCAGTTTGCTATAAAAAAGTCAAGTAAAAAATCATAATAACTCAGCATATAAAAAAGCCCTTCAGAAGAAGGGCATAGCATGCTACTGAGATTTTTTCTTAATCTTGTTGGTCTCTCTCAATTCTTCTATAAGGCTGTTCATCTTTTCATAATGTGAACCTTTCCAGTATATTTGTCTACAATATGTACACTGATAGATTTCGTTGAAATATTTCTTTGTCCTATCTGGGAGTTGCTCAAGGATGTCTTCCTTTCGCACCTTTTTTATTAATCCATTGCATTCCATACATCGGTGGAAGGGTTTGATGCTTGAATAAAGGTCAAAATGATCCATCACCTCCATTAGTTGGTCTTTGGGGTCCAGGGACCTTATCCAATAGCCATGTGTAACTCTTTTATTTTTTAGGATACCAATATCTCGGGTTAATATAGTCCGACTGCCTGTCCTGGATGTTTTAATAACCTCACGGTCTGTATAGTTATTTTTATAGAGGGTATCAAAACTAAGCATGCGGAGATATCTTGCCAACTTGCCGAGATGGCAATCCAGAACGAATTTTATTTCTCGCAGGGGCTTTTCTCTCAGGTTGGTAATTTTTGAGATATCAAGAGTCTCGAAGACTGGATAGACAGAGATTATATCTCCGTCCTTGATGTGGTGAGAGAATCCAACTGATTGACTGTTCACGAGTATGAGGTCTATCTCTGTATGAGGAACACCCAGGGCTTCTACAGCATCCTTGATCGATGGATTACCCTTAAACTCATAGGTAAAGAATGTCTTCCTCTTTTTCTTTGGCAAAAAATCGTTTAGTTCTTCGTAGAATCGGAAATACGCCTTGTTAAGCTCCATTTTAAGATTCGTTGCCGTTAATTCGTATCACAATCTACTGACAAGTAGATATGACACCTGGTTATAGTAAAGTCAACCTAAAGCCTGCCTGAAGGCAGGCAGGGGTTGTCCTACAATATTCAGAGACATATTTAACCACCTCGTAGGGCAAGGCTTTAGCCTTGCGGATGCAAACCTGAAGGTTTGCCCTACATTTTGTATCCCTTGTTCGCAGGCTAAAGCCTGCGGCTACCATCTGGTAAACCTCTGGGTTTGCCCTATTACATTCACCTATGGTCATATGATGTTATTTTATCTTTATTAGCTTGTGAGTTTCAGTGTATTCTCCGGTACTGAATTCAAGAAAGTATATGCCATTTGGAACTCTCTTCCCCCAATCATCTCTTCCATCCCAGGTAACTTCGAGAGAAGGGAAGGGGGAAGAGGAAAGAGAGAAAGTACGGACAAGACGA
Organism: uncultured bacterium; assembly: GCA_964603075.1. GTDB lineage: Bacteria > Hydrothermota > UBA3073 > UBA3073 > UBA3073 > JAGMCL01. The sequence goes on along the minus strand of CAZRTU010000051.1, from coordinate 3,785 downwards.
CCTGAAAGGTCGTAGATACGCACTGAAGAGTGAGAAGTGAAGAGCGAAGAGCGACCACCCTCGTCACACATCTCCCTTCTCTCTTCTACCACAATGGTCGTGGTTGCATTGAATGGATTAGGATAGATTCTGACAAGGTTAGCACTAATACTGGCTTCGTCCTCTGCATCTATAGAATAACCTCCGGTTGAGGTATAAAGGATTATACCGTCATCACCGACTACCCACCCGGTGTACTCATTAATAAAGAATACACCTCGAAGGTTCCAGTTAACCTCATAAAACTGTCTATCCCAGGATATTCCGCCATTGGGTGTAATTAAAAGCGTCCCATCTTCGCCGACTAACCATCCTGTGTGTTCATTTACAAAGAAAATGTCTTCTAAATTACTATTGGTCCATGGATTCTGTTCCACCCAGGTGCTACCAGCATTTGTTGTATGTGCGATTTTACCACTGTCACCAGCTACCCAGCCGATACGAGGATCTACGAAACAAACACTGTTGAGATTTCGATATTCTTGCTTGCATGTCAAAGGATTACTTTCAAAATCAGAGTCGCTGTAATTGTTATAATTGTTTATTTGTTTTTCTTCGATACCCGATATCTCACCCCAATGTAGTCCACCATCTCTGGTATGCAGGATAACATCGCTGTCTCCTACTGCCCAACCAGTATCGCAATCCGTGAAACATACATCTGACAGAAGTTTTTTTGTTCCCGATATCTGCTCGCACCAGTTATCTCCGCCATCTATTGTATTTAAAATTAAGCCAGAATCTCCGACTATCCATCCGGCGATACTGTCTACGAAGCATACGCTCATTAGGTCCAAGTATATTCCTGACATTTGAGGCTTCCAGGTGCTCCCTGCGTTCAGGGTCTGGTAAATTACACCAGAGTCACCAACTACCCATCCCTTGAGGTTGTCTATGAAATAAACAGAACTCAGGTCTTTTGGAGTAAATTGATTTAACGTGTCCCAGTTATCCCCCGCATCTTCAGTAAAAATGGCAGTTCCTTTTCCCCCTACAGCCCAGCCTTTATATCGGTCTACGAAGAACACACTTTTTAAATGATCCATAATTCCATATTCCTGTTTATCCCAGGATTCTCCACCATTTGTGGTATAGAGAATTTTTGTATCCTCCCCGACTACCCAACCAGTATCGCTGTCTTTAAAACAGACACTATATAGAGGCTTGGGTGACGTTGTATATTGTAGATTCCAGCTGTCACCTCCATCAATAGTGATAAATATACCTTTATATCCGACTGCCCAACCCTTGGTTGAATCTATAAAAACAACACCATAAAGGCACGTACCCAGCGAGTCCTGAAGCTCCCATGTATTACCTCCATTAGTGGTATTTATGACTATACCCCGAGCTCCAACTGCCCAACCACACAACGAATTTATAAAATGAACAGCAAAGAGACTTTTATTGCCGCCGTATGATTGAATTTGCCAATTATTGCCACCATTTATTGTATGTAAGATTTTCAACTATCCAACCTGTGACGGAGTCGATAAAACAAACACTACGTAAATGGGCACTGGTTCCAGAAGTTTGTGTAACCCAGTTATCACCCCCATCAATGGTATTTAACACCTTTCCACTGTATCCAACTGCCCAGCCATTACAGGAATCGACAAAAAAAACATCATTTAGTTCGTTGTTAGATCCGAACGTTTGTTCAGTCCAGTCCATACCACCATTATTTGTGTGTAATATTTTGCCACATCCACAATTACGTCCTCCAACTATCCAACCATTATTATTATCAGTGAAATAGATACCCTGTAATAGAGTATAAGTTTCGCATGTTTGTTTATACCATGTACTTCCACCGTTAGTTGAATGAAATATCGTTCCGAATTCTCCGACTATCCAACCATTGTTAAAATCCGTAAAATATACATCCATAAGAGGAATAACCTCAGGATTTTGCCATTCCCAGGCATACTGAGCATAGAGGGTAACTGCAATAATTGAGGCTATAATAACTGAGAGTTTTTTTAACATGGTCTTTACCACCTGTTTATAATATAGCTTAAAAAAGCGCAAAAGTCAAGTTATTTATAAGGGGTCAATTATAGTTCGTATCATATGACACCCGGTTCTATTTTACTTAAGTTTTCAAAGAATCTGTGGTGTGTATCTTATTTGTTCTCCACATAAAGCAAACCTGAAGCCTGCCTACCGTCAGGCAGGGTTTGCCCTACATTTTCTGTTTTTTATTCGCAGGCATAAAGCCTGCGGCTACCATCTGGCAAACCTCCTGTGGTCATACGATACTATTTTATCACCAAGAACTTCTCTGTTCCCGAAAATTCACCCACATTCACCTTAAGGAAATAGACACCTGATGCAAGGTTATCCGTTCTTAATGTTAGAGTGTAGTTTCCCGCATTAAATCCGTCGTTTGCAAGTGTATTTACAAGTGAGCCTGTTACATTGTATATCTTAATAGATACATGTTCATTTTTAGGAATAGTGAAGCTTAAATTAGCGTAGTTTGAGAGCGGGTTGGGGATTATTATAGGAAGTATGTATGCCAGTTCCTCAGGTTCTTCTTCTATCCCAAGGTCAAACCAGTTTGTTAGGTTGTATACGAAAGCATCCTGAGCATTTGTATCAGTTATGGCATTAAAGGGGAAGTACAAGAATACCACCTTAAATCCAAACTCAGGGTCTTCATATCTATATCCAAGTATATTACCCTCTTCATCAAAAAAGAGCGGAACACACTCATCATCTATTTCAGTGAATATACCGACCCACGTCGATTGACCTACTGAATCACAATCAACAGTAACCTCGGAAGGCATGCCTGTAGTAAGTATGTCTGTGGTATCCACAGTGACAGTAAAGGGAGACTCTAGTATGTAATCATCTGTGCCTGCATATGCCTTGAGATAATCTCTTAAAGGATGTGGCGATGGAGGCGCAATCCAGTCACCATAGCCCAGTGCGTATCCGCCACCTGGGATATCCTGTCCGCAGAGGAATAGATATCCACCATTATCCATAAAGTCTCTGAACTCCGTAGTGATGGACCAATCAGCAAAAGTATATCCAGAGAAGGCTAACCACGAGAAAGCTCTTCCGCCATCACCATATACGTAGAAGTCTGTGACAGTATTATCTGCAAACCCATGGCTGTCTTCATTCCATAGATCCCAACGATGACCTTCGAATGCATCATGCCCGTCACCCCAGGGATAGTAGTCTCCGATGTAAAGAAGACCATTACCAATTGTACCCCCTCCCACCATATATGTAAACTCTTGTGTAGACGCTTCGGCACCACAACCATCGATACCTTCAACCCAGTAGGTTACATTTGTTCCTGCTGGCTGACCTGGTATTGTTGCATGCCACCAACCATATTCCCATCCATGTTCTGGATATAACACTGAATCACCAAGAACATCAATTACTGTCGTATCTGATTGACCATCAGTGCAATAATGAAGATGTATGTCTTCTATTCCAAGGGTAATACGGTCTGGGTCAAAGTCTTCCGTGTATATGTCCACAGTTCTATCACCCGTATAATACGTACCCAGCAGTTCTTCAGCTTCGATAGCAGGACAGATATTCCCATAAACCTTTACAAGTGCCCTTACCCAGAAGAGATGCCATGAGGAATACCAACCGGGTCCGTTTGTATTTGGAGCTGCACCATGCTGTTTCCAACATATTGCACGATAAGGGGGCATCACGTTTGGGTCAACGGGTATGATAGTATTTGTATCCTCAATTGTATATGTGCCAAT
>CAZRTU010000050.1:0-9103 GCA_964603075.1 uncultured bacterium | reverse complement strand
CCTTGAGATTTTGTAATGAGAGGGGGGTGTCTGATGCAAAAGAATGGGCGTTCATAGTTATTCAGTGGGAGAGAGTGGGATTCAAAATTGGCGATAGACGTGTTGTATTGATGGGCGACGTTGTGAAATCAGCAGATAAGGGTAGGTTATGGGAATATGATCCAATCAACGAAAGTCTTATCCTTTCGTCATATCATATGACTGAAGATACTTTACCGCAATATGTTGAGAGAATTAGAGAATTTAAGCCCGATTTTATACATGCATATCCATCGGTAGTCTCCATTATTGCAAGATATATAAAGGAAAATAAGATCGAGTGTCTCCCAAAAGTAAAGGCAATTCTCTGTTGCTCCGAAAATCTTTATCCTTGGCAGAGAATCCTTTTGGAAGATGCGTTTCAGACGAGGATTTTTAGTTTTTATGGGCATACGGAACAGGCTGTGTTAGCAGGTGAATGTGAAAAGAGTAGCTTTTATCATATCTTCCCTGAGTATGGAATATTTGAGTTAATCGGTAAAGACGGTGAGAGAGTAATAGAAGAAGATAAGATAGGAGAAATCGTGGGGACAGGCTTTAATAATTTTGCCATGCCATTTATAAGATATAGGACGGGAGACTTGGCATCGCCGCGCATTGGAAGGTGTGTTTGCGGTCGAAATTATCCCTTAATGAATAAGGTAGAGGGAAGACTCCAGGATTACATTGTTTCGCATACAGGAAGGCTTATTCCACTGATAGGAGCCCGAGGTGCGATTATAAAATCTTCCCAAAATGTTAAATTATTTCAATTCTACCAAGAGAAAGAAGGAAAAGTTGTTTTGAGGATAGTTAAGGATAAAGCTTACACAAACATAGATACTCAGAATATAGAAAGAGGTTTTAAAGGCAAATTCGGTAATAACAACCTGAATTTAACCATATGCTTTGTAGATCATATACCACGTACTAAAAACGGGAAATTTAGGTTTTTGATTCAGAGATTACCGATAGGTTTCAGTTGAAATAATGGTTGTTTGTATACGAAACCATTATGGAAGGATAAGCCTGTGAAGATTGTATATGCACGAACTCAATTTTGGTTTGGGCAAAATGTAGGCGGCTCATTCAGCCATACTTTGGGTGTAATTGACGGGTTTAAAAAAGAGAAATGTGATATGATAGTCTTAACCAATGTTCCATTGGGAGATATTGATGAAATAAAATGTTATGTTATTGAGCCCAGGGTGAAGCAAAGGATAGTAGAACTTTTTTATAACTTATATGCTGAGGCTAAATTTGGGAGGATTATATCGAAATTTAAACCTGATTTTATATATCATAGGCGCACAAATTATACATACTTCATAACCAAGATTGCCAAAAAGTTAAGGATACCCGTAATTCTAGAGTTAAATGGTTTTGGATTGCAGAAATTCCAGAAAAAGAAGAAGAAAGCTAACCGTCTGAAAAATTTCATAGAAAGATATGTCTTGTATAATATAGTTAAATCAATTAATTATTATAATATTAAAAATGCCTCTTTAATTATTTCCGTAGGTCATGATTTTGAATCTACGTTATTGAAGATGGGTGTAAAAAAGAGAAATATAGTCTATAACCAAATGGGTGTTGATGTTGATAACTTTAACCCTGACCTAAGCAAAGGCGAAAAGTGTAAAGAAATAAAGAACAAGTTAGGAATAGACGACAGTAAAACTACAGTTGCTTTTGCTGGTACATTTGAGGAGTGGCATGGGATAAGACAATTGACTGAGGTCATCGAGATTATTTTTAAAGAGAATTTACTATCTAATGTATGTTTTCTCATGATAGGAGATGGTCGATTAAAAGCGGAGACAGAAAGAGGCCTGTCCTCCATTGAGGAAGTAAAATTTGTAGGAGCAGTTCCTCACTCAGAAGTTCCTTACTATCTTAGTGCGTGTGACATATTGTTAGCACCATATATTTTTATTGAGGGAAGCGAAGACTTTTTTGCATCTCCTGCTAAGATTCCTGAATATATTGCTGTGGCTAAAGGAGTAATAGCAAGTGATATCCCGCAAGTTAGAGAAATACTTGAGGATAATAAAACCGCGCTCTTAGTAAGACCAGGGAATACTGATGATTTGTTAAGAGGAATTTTAAGACTGTACAGGGATAAGAATTTGAGAGAAAGGCTTGGTAGGGAGGCAAGGAAAGAGGTTGTAAGAAATTATACATGGACAAAACACGTAGATAAAATCTTGAATTGCTTCGAAAAAGAGGTTTGTATTACATCTTAGTACCTGTCTTAGTTGTAGTTTAGTATATTATAATCTCGCTAATTTAAGGTGGTGACCAAGAGTTTATTCAGAGATATTGTAGACTACCTACCCGCGAAGGTGTTACCCGCTATAGTTGGAGTTGTAGCACTACCCATTATCACACGTCTATTACCTCCTGCTGATTATGGTAACTATATCTTGGTTATCAGTGCTATTTCTTTTTTGTCAATGATTGCTGGATGGGTTGGTATGGCGGTATTAAGATTTTACCCAGCATACGAAAAAGATGGCAAAGTCGCGGAATTTAACGACATTACAATAAGATTGACCTTCTTATCAGTATTCGTGGTTTGTATTCTATCCCTGATCGCCCTTTTTCTCTTCCGAGGTCGAATTTCGTCAACTCTTTTTTATCTCATGGGGATTGGTATACTTGTGATTGTTCCGACTACAATATACTCTTTGCTATTGAATTTTCTGAGAATAAGACGAAGAGTTAAATGGTTTAGTTTCTTCTTCATATGGAAGAGTATAACTGCCATAGTCTTTGGGGTTTTGTTACTTATCTTTTTCAAACTCGGTGTAGCAGGGTTACTATGGGGAACGGTCTTAAGTGTCTCTATTGGTCTACCCATACTATGGAAGATAGCGGCAGGAAGGAGACTAGGAGAAAAGGGACTTCGGTTACAACCAGCGCTTGAGCTGGCAAAATATAGTTTTCCTTTGGTTATTAGCAATCTAGCTGCATGGTTTTTAAGTCTTTCTGATCGCTATTTACTGGGATTTTTTAGAGGTACAGAGGAGGTTGGAATATATTCTGTAAGTTATCAGATATCAGACTATAGCATCATGCTTTTTACATCTTTGTTTGCTCTTGCCTTCGGCCCACTTAGCATAATTGTCTGGGAAAAAGAGGGCGTGAAAGGTGTTCAGAAATTCCTTTCGGAAGGAACCAGGTACTTTTTAATCTTGTGCATACCTGCTGTGGTTGGTATTTCTGTGCTTCGTAAGCCGGTTTTACATGTACTTTCTACACAAAATTATTATGAAGGCAGCAAGATAATACCTTTCGTTGTTTTAGGAGTCTTTTTATTTGGTCTAAAGCAGAGGTTTTTGGCTACACTGGGTTTTTATAAAAAAACTTATATTAGCATGCTTTGTGTAATTGCCTCGGGAGCTTTAAATATTGGCCTTAATTTTTTACTCATTCCTAAGTATGGCTATGTGGCAGCGGCATTAACTACCCTAATATCTTATTCTTTTCTTTTATTTTTGACAGTTATAATCTCTCGTCGTTTTCTCACCTGGGGCTTTCCATTTAAGTCGTTACTAAGAACTATTATTGCTTCTGGAATAATGGGTGTTGTAGTGTATTACATTAGTAAATGCTTAAATTTATCTACATTACTTATTCTGATTATTGGTATATGCATGGGTGTCATAACATACCTTTTTATCTTAATCCTTCTAAGAGAGATAGGTTTAGGAGAGATACAAGCAATGTTCAGCTTTAAGAAATGGTACAGAAGATGAGGCTGATTGACTTAAAGTATTATATTTCTGAGATGGAAACTTACCCTTCAAAAGAAATTATACCAGGACTCTTAGAAAAATTATGAAGATTCTCCTTCAAGAAAAGTTGATCATAACCCAATTTAAACCATAAGTTATGTAGATAATAAACCAAGAAGTGAAATTGGAAAATTTGGATTTTTTATTCAGCAATTGTCTATAAGTTTAGTAAAAAATATGGATATCGAAGAAATTCTTAGAAATGTCAAAAGTTACTACTTAGTGCTAAGATTGCGAGAATTAAAGCACAGGTTGACTTATAAACGGTATTATAAACGAATGGCACAAGCGATGGAGCGTTTCCATGAATGCAATAACAAGAAGCCAAGCCGCCAGATAAGGAGAGAAATGGGATTATGTAAAAAATTCTGGGGTTGCTATCCCTTACATTATTTCAGGTATGACCTGTATAAGCAAGATAAACAATTGACTGAGCAGGAGCTTATAGACTACATTCCCGAATTCTTTTTTTATGTTTTGTTTCTACCATTTTATTATCCAGGAGAGGAGGAAAGAGTATTATCGGATAAAATAAGAACCGAACAATTTTTCAGAAGCTTAGGGATTCCTCAGCCTCCAACCATTTGTAAAATTATTAAAAATCGTGTTTATAATAACAGATTATGTGAAATAGATTTTGAGACCATAGCTGAGAAGATAGAGGAAGAAAAATATAAAAAAATTTTTGTTAAGCCAAGTGATGGGGCTGGAGGTTACGGTATTTATATCTTTAATAGAGTAAACGAGAAACATTATGTGAACAGCAATAATGTGATATTTGATGAGGGTTTTCTGAATCAAATTGGGAAAAGAAATGATTACATAATACAACCTGGATTAGAGCAAGAAGAAAGTATCTCAAGAATATATCCTCATTCTATAAATACCTTCAGAATAGTTACAGAAAATAAGAATGGGCATGTAAGTATCGTATGCTCCGTACTGCGGATGGGAAGAGGGGGTAAACAAGTCGATAATATTTCACAGGACGGTCTTATTTTAAAAATTGATAAGGACGGTGGAAGATGCGGTGGTTATGCAACAACCGAGCAATGCGAGTATTTTGAAAAACATCCTGATACAAATTTTGTTTTCCAGACCTACAGGATTTCTTGTTGGGATAAGATAGAGGAATTTGTAATTAAAAATGCAGATAAATTACCACAATTTGTTTATATAGGTTGGGATATCGCTTTGACTAAAAAAGGGCCTTTAGCAATAGAGGGAAATCTTGCTTTTGGCTTGGATCTTTATCAAATTCCGTTAGGAGGATTAAAAGAACAATTTAAAATTGGTAATCCCGAGTTTTACTATAGGAATATAGGAAAGAAAATCGTGAAATTCTCTAATTGACGCCTTTAGAGGTGATTTAGTCTGAAAAAGAAGGCACTGTTATAGTGAGATTTAGTCATAATCCTCAAATATACCAATATAAAAATTGTTTTAGGGGAGGATATCGAATTTTCAAAACACAGAATGCCAATGGCAAGAAAACCCGGCTTTAGGCTCAAGGTCTTAGGTCTAAAGGCGATTGGTAAAATATTTGGAAAGTTGTATAAGAAATCAATTACGGACAGAGAATTTCTAAAAAAAGTCTGGGTTTCGAATCACACATTTCAAAACTCAAGTGAATTAAGCTTACACTTCCTAAATAGAAAATCACCCCGTTTTTTTATAGATTCTTTGGAAAAAAAAGAGGTTGTAGAGGTGCTTAAGGAAAATTTTCCAAACGCAGTACCCAGTATATTAGACGATGCAAAAAAGATTTATGAACACATATTTGATCTATTGGGTTCGGGTCCCCAAAAAGTTAGGGGTGAGAATGTAAAATATAGCTCAAAGAATAATGATTATGAACCTATTGACTGGCACGTAGATTTTAAAACAGGGTATAGATGGGACAAGAGGAAATATTATAAGGATATAAAGATACCCCTTGGGAAGGCAGATATAAAAGTACCATGGGAGTTATCCCGATTTCAGCATCTCGTTACCTTAGGCAAGGCTTACTGGATAACAGATAATGAGAAGTATGTGAGGGAGTTTGTTAATCAGATAAATGATTGGATAGATAATAATCCTCTCAGGTATGGTGTTAACTGGAGATGCACAATGGATGTTGCTATTAGAGTAGTAAACTGGATATGGGCTTTCTACTTTTTTAAAGATTCACCGAGAATCACTAAGGAATTCTTACTTAGATTCTTGAAAAGCATTTATAACCACGCACAACATATAGTGTCCAATTTGGAAAAGAGCTGGAGAGGCATGAGTGGGAATCACTATCTATCGGATTTAGTTGGGTTGATATATCTGGGAGTGATATTTCCCGAATTCAAAGATGCAGAACGTTGGAGGGAGATGGGTATTTTTGAACTATTAAGAGAGATGAAAATACAGGTTCATCCGGATGGGGTCGACTATGAGGCATCGATCAGCTATCACAGGTTGGTTACCGAGTTTTTTCTCTCCGCGAGTATTTTATGTATGCTAAATAATATAAGATTTCCTGAGTGGTTTATGGAACGCTTAGAGAGGATGATAGAATTCATAATGTATTACACTAAACCAGATGGAACCTCACCCCAAATTGGCGATAATGATGATGGAAGACTTCATATTTTGAGTAGGTATGGTAGATGGGATAAACTCGATCACAGATATCTACTATCAGTGGGCTCAACAGTTTTCAAACGGGTAGATTACGCCCAAAAAGCAGGTCATTTCAGTGAAGAGGCTTTCGGGATGCTTGGGATAGATGGTTTACTAGAGTATAATTCATTGAGCTCATCAAGAACCGAGATCCCTACTCCTCTTAAGAGTAGAGCATTTGTAGACTCCGGGTTTTATATTTTGCGCAACCGAGATTCCTGTATGATAGTCGATTGTACTTCTAATGACTCTAAGAGCCCTTCCGGACATAGGCACAATAGCAAGTTGAGCTTCGAACTACTCGCATATAACAGGAGTTTTATCATTGATCCTGGAACATACATTTATACTGCTAGTAGGGAGATGAGAAACCTATTTAGAAGTACTTCATATCATAATACCGTTGTTGTAGATGGAGTAGAACAAAATAGATTTGATAAGAGTAATCTATTCTACCTCCAAAACGATGCGCAGGTTGTTGTAAACGACTGGAAAACAGGTGAGGATTTCGACCTGTTAGATGCTCAGCATAATGGATACCGAAGACTCTCTGACTCCGTTATCCATCGTCGGAAGATATTTTTTGATAAGAAGAAAGGCTATTGGTTTATAATGGATTTATTGGATGGGAAGGGTAAGCATAGATTCGACCAATATTTTCACTTTTCCCCAATGGAAGTCGGTCCTTTATCCATTAATAGAGGTGTCATACCCAAGATAAGAGAGATTGAAGATCCCTTTTTAAAACGGCATTTAAGAATTGACGAGTCTCTTGTAATTGAGACAAGGAATGGAAGTGGTGCAAATCTATTGCTTATACCTTTGGTGAATAATAATATAATTCTCGATGTATTGGATAGATGGGTCTCTTGTAGTTACGGGACGAAGGAACATGCACCGGTGATAAGATATTCAAAGTTGACAAATTGTCCTACCAGATTCGTAACTTTTGTATATCCATTTACTGAAATCTCTTGAAGCAATAGTGTGAGAAGAAGAATCTTATATCTCCTAAATTTTGATGTTTCAATACCATTTTCTGGTGCTCCTCTTCGAAGCAGGGAAATTATAAGATTTATATCTCAGAAACACGATGTTCATATAATTAATATTGCTGGATGCAGCCGACGACCTGGGACGATGGAGATTGAATATAGAGATAGACATTCCGATGCCTTGACTCATGTATTGAGCAGGCGAGAAGTTAAATTTACGCAGTTTGGTTATTCTGTATTCAGTCAAAGTCTTTTGCGGGAGGCTCAGAGGGTTTTGGCTAAGATAAAATTTGATTTGATCTTTGCAGATTTTACCACAACCGCAATATACGGCTACCTATTGGCGAAGAGATTCAGACTGCCATGGGTCTATTCTTCACACAACGTAGAGTATGCCAGGCTCTTTGAGAGAGCAAGGGATGATTTCAGGAGGTATTTGCTTGTCCCTTACTATTATTTTATTGAAAGAGTAGGGTGCAGGGCAGATTTGGTAAGTGTGATATCTAATAGAGATGCAGGTGTATATAGTAAGTGGATAAGAAAAAGCAGGCTTCTGGTTATTCCACAGGGATTTGATGCTAAGACCTTTCATCCATTTTATAAAAAGGTTCAGAATAAACGCCCGGTAGTCTTATTTTATGGGAGTTATGACAATTTAGCCAACAGACATGCTGTCTACTTGATTTATAGGAAAATACTTCCGCGCGTTATAGCAAAAATTCCGGACGCAGAGTTCCAGTTTGTTGGGGCATATCCGCCTCAGGACATATCACACCCAAATATTACTTTCACGGGTTTTGTTGACAATCTTGTTGATTATATTCGGTCGGCTAATGTAATAATTGTACCCATAACGAGTGGGGGTGGAGTGAGGACCAAGATAATCGAATCCCTTGCCTGCGGCAAGACTGTGATCTCAACCACAAGGGGAGTCATGGGTATCCCGATGAAATTTAATAACCTTCTTGTCAGGAATATTGAGGACTTCCCCGAGGCTATCTGTAATAAGATTTATGAAAATAAGGGAGTAGACAGCAGTGAATTTGACATCCTGAAAGAGAAATTTTCATGGCAAAATATACTCCCGAGATTAAATCAAGAGATCGAAGATATTATCTATGAGACTAAAAGAAGCAATATTGTATAATACACGAGGAACAGACCTTTCTCAACTCACCAGGCACTTGCCTGCCCTTATGAAAGATTTCTATATAAACAATGTTGTCAGTAAACTTGGCACGCTGCATCCAACAGTAATGCAGTTCAACGTTACCCACAGATGTAATGCTAGATGCGCAATATGCAATATATGGAAGACCAGGGTTTCCGGAGAGCCCGATTTAGACAGATGGGAAGACGTCTTTTCGGATAAGATATTTGAGACCATTGAATACCTGCTGATCTCCGGTGGGGAACCAACCTTGCGAGGAGATCTCTTTGAAATTGTAAGATCTTTAACAGGTCGAGTGCCGAGTTTGAGGAAGATATTGATTGCTATAAATGGTATCGAGAGAAAGAGAGCCTCAGAGTTATTACCATCCATTATAGAACTATGCAATGGGAAAAATATCCAGGTTACGGTTACAGTTTCACTTGATGGCGTGGGAGAAGTGCAGGATGATATGAGAGGCATGCCAA
>CAZRTU010000049.1:0-9224 GCA_964603075.1 uncultured bacterium | reverse complement strand
CATACTCCATAAAGGTTGGTTTGACTCCTTCAAGGGCTAGATTTAATTTAGGCTCTGTTTATAATGTTAGGGCACTGCTAAGAGAACTTGTGAGGTGAACCATGAATAGTATAGAGGAATATAAAGAGTTCGTTGGTGATAAAGTTATAGCATCTATTCACAGAAAGGCGAGAAAACTCTATGGAAAACACATACTGCATATAAACTCGACCTACCAAGGTGGCGGTGTAGCTGAAATGTTATCTTCTGTAGTAGCGCTGATGAATGATATTGGTATAGATGCGGGTTGGCGAATACTACATGGAAATCCTGATTTTTTTACAATAACCAAAAAATTTCACAACGCACTCCAAGGGGATAAGATAAATCTCACTGAGATGAAGAAGAAATTATATACACAGGTCAATGAAAACTTTTCTGTTTTTACCCATATAGACCATGATTGTGTAGTTGTTCATGACCAGCAGCCGATGTCTCTCATAAAATTCTATAAGAAGAGGCAGCCCTGGATCTGGCGGTGCCATATAGACCTATCCGATCCTCATCAGGGATTGTGGGATTATCTGAAGGGTTTTATTCTCAGGTACGATATGGTTATCTTCTCAAGCGAAAGATACATTAAGAAAGACCTACCAGTGGAGCAGAGATTAATATACCCCGCCATTGATCCACTTTCATTAAAGAATAGAGATCTATCAGAAAATGTGATAGCAAAATACATAAGGAAGGCTCGCATACCAACAGACATGCCCCTTATCACTCAGGTCTCAAGGATGGATCCCTGGAAGGATCCTCTGGGATTATTAGAGATATACAAACACGTAAGGGAGAAGGTTGATTGTAGGCTGCTCTACTGTTATAATCTGGCTACTGATGACCCCGAAAGCGTGGAGATTTACTCCAAGGTATACCGAAAGGCAAAAAAACTCGTGGAAAGGGGTGACGTACTCTTTGTGATGGGTAATAACGACATTCTCGTAAATTCCATTCAGAGATTTTCGGATGTTATAGTTCAGAAGTCTACAAGAGAAGGATTTTCCTTGTCGGTAACTGAGGCACTATGGAAGGGCAAGCCTGTGGTTGCCTCTAATATAGGTGGGATACCTCTACAGATTAAGAATGGTATCAATGGTTTTCTACATGACCCTTATGATACAGAGGGCTATGTAGAGAGTATAGTTGAGATTTTAAAGAAGCCTGAAATTGGTGAGGAGATCGGCAGAAAAGCGAAAGAGATGGTAAGGGATAAGTTTCTCATGACCAGGTTGCTCTCAGATTACTTGGATCTCTTGGCTGAGTTACTCTAGTTATGTTTGAACTTGTGTCAAAATTTGACCCGGTGGGTGACCAGCCAAAGGCAGTAGAGAGGCTCGTCGACGGTGTAAAGAAGGGATATAAGTTTCAGACCCTTCTCGGTATTACGGGTTCTGGTAAGACGTTCACCATGGCTAATGTTATAGCCAGGTTGAATAAGCCTACTATCGTCATCTCCCACAACAAGACCCTCGCCGCACAGCTCTTCGGTGAGTATACGGGATTTTTTCCAAACAATGCAGTTGAGTACTTTGTTTCATACTATGATTACTATCAGCCGGAGGCTTATCTTCCCCCGACAGATATGTATATTGAGAAGGATGCCTCAATCAATGACGAGATAGACAAGCTAAGACTTCGTACCACAAGCGCTCTTGTAGAGCGGAGGGACGTGGTGATTGTCTCGTCTGTTTCGTGTATATATGGATTGGGTTCCCCAGAAGATTATAAAAATCTCGTCGTCAGAATAAGAAGAGACCAGAACATTCCAAGGAAGGAGTTTTTAAGGAGACTGGTTGACATCCACTATGTAAGAAACGATGTTGATTTTACAAGAGGAACATTCAGGGCGAAAGGAGACGTGGTGGAGGTTAGGCCTGCGTATGAGGAAAATGCATTGAGGATAGACTTCTTCGGAGAGAATATTGAAAAGATTTCCATGATTGACCCACTGACAGGAAAGAGTGTTGAAGAAAGAGAGTGGGCACATATTTATCCTGCAAGACACTTTGTTACCACTGAAACAAGGATAAAGAGAGCGATAGAAGGTATAGAAGAGGAGCTAAAGGAGAGAATCAAGTTCTTCAGAGAAAAAGGAAGGTTACTGGAGACACAGAGACTGCAGACCCGCACAAAATACGATATAGAGCTCCTGAGAGAGGTCGGGTACTGTCCGGGTGTTGAGAACTATTCTCGCCACATATCAGGTAGGATGCCAGGTTCGAGACCTGCCTGTCTGCTTGATTTTTTTCCCGATGATTTTCTCTGTATTATCGACGAATCCCATGTTACAATACCCCAGATTATTGGGATGTATCACGGTGATCGTTCGAGGAAAGAGACCCTTGTGGAATATGGATTCAGGCTTCCTTCCGCCCTTGACAACCGACCCCAGAGATTCGATGAGTTTCTCAAGATAGTTCCCCAGATAATCTTCACATCTGCCACGCCCGGAGAGTTTGAATATAAAAACTCATCTCAGGTGGTCGAGCAGGTTATAAGGCCTACTGGTATACAGGACCCAAAGATAACGGTGAAACCGAAAAAGAATGAGATCGACGACCTGTTAGAAGAGATAAGAAAGAGGGTAGAGAAAGGGGAAAGAGTCTTGGTGACGACCCTGACAAAGAGGATGGCAGAGGAACTTACAGACTATCTTGCAAGATTAGATGTGAGAGTCAGATATCTCCATTCCGAGATAGACGCCATACAGAGGGTGGATATCCTGAGAGATCTGAGACTCCAAGAATTTGACTGCCTGGTCGGTATAAACCTCTTAAGGGAGGGTTTAGATCTACCAGAGGTCTCTCTCGTGGCAATTTTAGACGCTGATAACGAAGGGTTCTTGCGTTCCTATACATCTCTAATACAGACAGCTGGTAGGGCTGCCAGAAACGTGAATGGAGAGGTAATAATGTACGCCGATAACATGACAGATTCTATGATGACGGCTATAGAGGAGACCGAGAGGAGACGTAAGACTCAGCAGGAATACAACAAAGAACACAACATAAAGCCCGAGACCATCTACAAGACGAAAGAGGAGATACTGAGAACCACGTCAGTCGCAGATGCAAGGGTAAAGGAAGAGGAAGAGGTTGTATACGAGGAACTGGAGGGTATAGAAGCAATTGACAAACTGATAAGGCTTATGAAGAGACTCTCCGAGGAAGAGAGATTTGAGGAGGCTATCAAAGTAAGGGACAGGATAAGGAGACTACAGTTATCTATGAGAAAGAAGAGGGTGTAAAATTAGGTGGATGGAAATTTATTTTGAGACCTTATATCGGAGGAGATATGCAAAAATGGATGCCATATATGATAGCGATAATCACGGTCGGCCTGTTCTCAAATTGTGCACTCAAGAGAGCCATCCCACCTGATATATTCTTAGAGCTATCGGGTGAGGACTATCCGGAGTCTCATGGAATAGTTGTATTTGATTCTACGTTCGTCTCATGGAATAGGGAGGGGGCGGGTATAGAGAGGAGACATTATCTTGCGAAGGTCTTCACAACCTATGGGAAGAATAAGTACGGTGAAGTGACCTTTAGTTACCTCGAGAACTCTGATACAATCATCGTAAGGGGGGCACATACCATTACCCCTGCAGGGGAGAGGATAAAAGTACCCCAAGAGAATATTACAGACAAACCAATGCCAGCATGGGAAGGCTCGGTATTCCTCGTGCCCAACTTGAGGATCGTCAAGATAGTATTTCCAGAGCTTGAGAAGGGTGGAGGAATAGAGTATGAAATAGAGAATATCACCCATACACCAACCTTCGATTCGATATTCGATTCGTGGTATCTCTTTGAGGGCGAGGAACCAAAGGGCACAAAATACCTGCAACTCTCTTTACCGAAGGATATGATACCACGGTATAAAGTGGTCAATGGAGCACTTGAGCACGGTGAATGGGACAAGGGAGATAGAAAGATATATACATGGGTGGGGAAGGACGTTCCTCCCATCTTACGTGAACCCATTATGCCGCCAATGCCAGATGTAGCGACCAAGCTCGTAATATCTACAAGGAGATCCTGGAGGCAGGCATCGAGATGGTATTATAATATGTGTGAACCAACACTAACGGCGGACAGCCTGGCAATATCAATTGTAGGGGATTTAATTAGAGATAGGATTAGTTATGAGGACACACTGAATGCATTATATGAGTATGTTAGTAAGAAGGTGAGGTATGTAGAGACGAGGTTACTCGGTAAACATGGCGGTTTCAAACCACAGCCCATATCTTTCACTCTGGAGAATAAATATGGTGTCTGTCGCGATAAGGCGGCGCTTCTGGTTGGTCTCTTGCGTACTGCTGGAATTAGAGAGAGTTATGTTGTCCTCACGAATCCTGTGATGGATTTCGTGGATGAGATCCCCGCCTTGAGTCAGGTAAATCATGCTATAGTAGCAATAGGTACAGATACGGGGTGGATATACCTTGACCCAACTGCTGAGTATTCAGTAGAGTGGCTCACACCGTTTGAGAATGATAAACCTGCAATCATCTGTACTAAGGAAGGCTTGGGACTCCTGTATACTCCAAAGGAGAAGCCGGGCGCAAATTTAATGGAGACAGAGGCAGTTGGTAAAATCGGAGAGGATCTTGAATTGAAGATGAGCATGGTAATGCAGGGTAAAGGTGTTATGGATATGTCACTGCGTCAGCTTTTCAAGTACATACCAAAAGAGCAGTTCAAGCAGATGATACTGCAGACAATGAAATCTGTTCATGGGAAGGCTTCTATAGATTCTATAGTCTCGGGAGACCCGGATGATTTCTCGGTTCCAATGAACATAGAGATATTTACAACGATACCGGAATTCCCGACGGTGATAGGTGATGAGTGGCGCATAGGGGGTAGCAGGCAGATTAGTATCTCCAATATTGGTGGTAACCCATGGGCACTCCAGGAGCGTAAATATCCAATAGAATTTCAATTTTCGATGAGAAACCTCACCGAGAGTAGGACGTACTTCCCAGAGGATATGAAGGTAAAGTTATTACCAGAACCCTATAAATACGTTGGCGATTACATCAAGGTAGAGATCTCCCACAGGGTTGAGGGAAACTGCATTTTAACTGAGGTTGAATTCTTTATAAAGGAGCATCGCATTCCAGCTGATTCCTATAAGGAGTTGAAAGTGGTAATGGACGAATTTTCAAAGCTGGGCGAAAGAGAGATTATACTTGAAAAAAGGTAGTTCCCCTATAATAGAGATAATTGAAGGGAGGATTATGTTTTGGATTCTTATTGCGTTCAGTCTGTTAGTGATACCGAAACCCGAAGCGAGAGATTATCCAGATGCCTCTGCGGTTTATATATTAGACAGCACCAATGTCTATGTAGATGATGACCTTAGCAGAAAGACACACCATCACGTTATAATGCGCATTCTAAACAAACGTGGTAGAGACAGGCACAGTAATTTTATGCAGAGATATGATGGAGACAGCGAAGAGATAGAGATTTTGCTTGACGAAACACACACTATAAAGGAAACAGGTGAGGTAGTGGAGGTCTCCGAAGAAGAGGGTATAGGGGATTTAGCCACAATCAGTGCAACTGTGGCGCCTGCCTACTCGAATGCAAGGATAAAGGTATGTGCCTTTGGTGGTGTTGAGGTCGGGGATTTTCTGGAGTATGCATCGAATAAAACCACTCTCCAGATGGAGGAAAAACCAAGCGCCTTATTTGGCTCTGTTACGTTCTCCTCTGACGAGCCAATACTACACAAGGTGTTTGTTTTGGATTTGCCCCAGGGTTTGAATATCAAATACAAGATAAGAGGAGATATAATTGCTGATAGTAATTTTTTTAACGGAAGAGAAACCTACAGATTTTCATCCGACTCTATTGCAAGGATCGAGCATGAAGAATGGATGTTACCAGTAGGTACAAGCGGGCAGAGTGTAATCTATACTACATTTAGTTCATGGGATGATGTAGGCGATTGGCTTCGTGAATGTTTTGAGAGGAGTATTGAGCCGAATGGCGAAGTGGCAAAAGAGGCCAAAAGGCTTGGCAATCTAAAAGAAATTTGTGAGAGTGTCGCACTTGGCTGGCGTGATATACCTGTGGGGTTCGATGACGTGGGATTTGCTCCTACAAGTACCGAGAAGATATACAAGAATAGATATGCATCTGGACTTGATAAGGTTGCGCTGCTCGTAGCCATGTTGAGGGCGATTGGAGAGGATGCCTATCCAGCATATGTTGCTCGTAATGGTGTGGACGAGGACATGCCTTCACCTACATACTTTGATAACGTGATAGTAGCGATTGAGAAGGATGGTGCTTACATAGTCATTGATCCCGTCTTTCCGTCCGGGAGTTTTCACAAAACAGGATTAGGAGGTATTCTCATTGGCAAAGACAATATTTACCCACCACCCTTCAATCGAGGGTATGGAACCTGTTTCATAGTAAGGCAAGATAGTGCATTCTTCCACATGATAGACGACACACCATCCAAATCAGAGGTTTTTGCGGAGCTTGAGCTCTCAAGAGAAGGTCATCTTAGAGGGAAGATAAATGGAATACTTAGAGGTGTAGATGCAGCGTTTGCCAGAAGTAATCTTCGAGGAAAGCTTCCCAAGAAACTAAAACAGGCTTTTGAAGGCTATGCATCTATGATTAAACCTGGTACTAAAGCCATCTCATGGAGCGTTAACAACCTTGACAGTATCTTTTCTCCAGTGGATATCGAGCTTGAGTTTGATTCACCGGACTATCTCATCAGACTCCCGGATGAGTATCGCCTGAATCTTCCATCTAATATTTTCGGTTTTTTCCCATTGGTGAGTTACTTTGGATGTGAGTCCAGAGAATTTCCGTTTACTGTGTTGTCACCTCATATCACTGAGCTTGCTGTAAAGATCACTCTGCCAGCCGGGTTTGAGCTCAAATACATGCCAGGCTCGATGTCAAAAGATAATGATCTTATAATAGCATCATTCGATTTTGAATCGGGAGAGGAGTGTCTTTCATACAGAACAGTCTGGGGTTTCAAGAAGGGAATATATGAGGCTTGGGATTACATGATAATCGAGGATGTCTATTCCGAATACGTATCTCCTGCTCGGAGTTTCTTTCTTTTAGAGGAGTAGGTAAGAGCGTATTAATTTATTTTGTTTAATCTGATTAAGCAAGGTTTAGAATACCAATCCTCAATGGGATCATCAATGGGGTACAGGTCTTTATTTTTAAATTTTGTTGTGATCTTAATTTAATCGGGTTTTAAAATCTTAATATTTTAATCAGGGTAAAACAATTGGGGGTTAAGTCTTTAATTTTAGATGTTGTCTCAAACTCTCGTGACGACAAAAAAAGTCTAATCTTAGGTTTCGCGATGTCTTATTAAGTTACCTTTTAGATCTTAGTATCAATAGTCTTGTCATATAAATTGTATCATGTACCCAGCAAAATGTCAAGTAACTTTAAAACTAAAGACCTGACCCCCTCAGCCTGACGAATTTGTTTATTTTGAAGGATACTATCTCACTTTCAACAGCTTCTCGTTGAACGTATATTCTCCGGCATTAAGTTTAAGAAAATATACACCTGCTGGAACTAATCTCCCAGAATCGTCCCTCCCATCCCAGGTCACTTCGAGAAAAGGGAAGTGAGAAGAGGGAAGAGAGATAGAACGGACAAGGCGGCCGGAAAGGTCGAAAATACAGACCGAAGACTGCAGACCGAAGACTGAAGACCACTGATTTTGGTCTGTTGTCTGTAGTCTTATGTCTATTGTCGTGGTTGCATTGAACGGATTGGGATATGCGATCAATCGACAATCGAAAATCGTAGACTTTGAATCTGTCTCATCCTCTATCCCCACAAGTCCCCAATCCGTTAGTTTCCCATATATGTCATATCCCTTGTGCCTGCGATTATCCATCCAGGTTAATGCAATCATATCATGGGAGCAGGCAACGGGAGTCCCTTGAGAAGATTGGTGATTGTACGGGAATATATCTGGCTCGTTTATCTGAACATTTGGACCGACCGGATTTCCACCATCATATTTCTGTGCTATGATCTCAGGATCTCCGTCAGGGTATCTATAGTCTGTCCATACAATCACAAATCTACTTCCCTGAGGGTCCATTGCAACCGAAGGATACTCCTGGTCACTTTCACCTGCATCATCGTTTACTTTGAAATTTGAGTCTTGGGGAGTGCCTTCGGCATCTATCCTCTGTGCATAGATGTCATAATTGCCATTGCGTTCATCCTCCCATACCATCACAAGGTTTCCAATGTCGTCACTTGCGACTGAAGAATACCATTGTCTATTGGTTCCTGAATCATCATTCACTCTGAAATTAGAGCCCTGTGGAGTGCCCTCAAAGTCATACCTCTGAGCGTAGACATCATAGTCGTTCGTCCATACGATTACAAAATTCCCATCTTGGTCCATTGTAACTGAAGGATGATAATGGAAATATCCACCATCGTTCACTCTGAAATTAGAGCCCTGTGGAGTGCCCTCAAAGTCATATCTCTGGGCATAGACATCATAATAGCTCATACAATAGTCTATCCACACGACAACAATGCCTATGTTCTCGACCATCGCGATTGAAGGATCGTAGTGATCGCTTATAAGGTCATCGTTTACCATAAAATTAGAATCCACTGGGTCTCCTGATGAGTTAAATCTTTGTGAGTAGATATCCCACCCACCATTACGGAAATCCTCCCAGGCGACCACAAAGTTTCCACTCTCGCCCATTGAAACTGAGGGATACCACTGATCGTATATTCCAATATCGTCGTTTACCTTGAAGTTCGACCCCTGTGTTATACCTTCGGCATCATATCCCTGTGCATAGATGTCCCACTCTCCACTGCGGCAATCCATCCATGTAATCACAAAATTTCCACTTTGGTCCATTGCAACTGAGGGTGAGTATTGTTCGGATGCTCCCACATCGTCGTTTACCTTGAAGTTCGGTCCGAGTGGTGTACCATCTACAGCAAACCACTGTGCGTAGATGTCCCACTCACCATTTCGATAATCCATCCATGTGATAACGGAATTTCCATCTGCTGCGATTGAAGGGAACCAGTGGAGACTTGTTCCTACATCATCGTTTACCTTAAAGTTCACTCCCTGTGGTGTACCTTCGGCATCGTATATTTGTGCATAGATGTCACGATTGCCATTACGCT
>CAZRTU010000048.1:0-9338 GCA_964603075.1 uncultured bacterium | reverse complement strand
TCATTTTCCTTTATCCTTGTAGTCCTTAGTGCCTAGTTGACACCTAGTCCTTAGTTGCCTAGTCAGCTAGTGCTTAGTACATAGTATGAATAAGTAGGTCTCTGGTCTTCTGTTATCCTTTGGAAGTCCTTAGTCCATTGTGCCTAGTGCATAGTGCCTATGGGGGGAATTGGTCATTAGTCTTCAGTCCTTTATTACTAGTCTTTCTCTCTTTTTTTTGCAAGGCTGACTTGCCTGACGCCAGTCAGGAAACCTTGCTCTACTCCACCAACAGCTAAACACCCTCTTCTTAACATCACACATTACACATCACATATTACACACCTTTCTCTCCTCCCTCCTCTCTCTTCGCTCTTCCCCTTGAGGTCTCTGGTCTTAAGTTCCTTTTGTCTTGTAGTGCTTAGTCTATAGTTTCACAAGATAGTAGAGGGTGACCCCAAAGAAGAATGGTTCAAATTAGCTTGACATTTTCTGAAAGGCATGTTATAATAACAGACTGAGAGGTAGGTGATTTAGGTGTGTCGATTAATAGAACCTATGTTTTGACAACATGGCTGACACAAACCCGAAACACGATAAATCTGCGGCACAACGCAGGAGATTGACTCAGAATTTTAGTGTCCTATCGAGACGGATACTTCGATATGCTAACCGGGGGGTCCCGAGGATTGAATTCTTAAGGGAGGTATCGAAAAAGCTCTTGGAATTCACCGGGTGTGACGCAATTGAGCTCCGATTGAACGATGGCGACTTTCACTACCGCTGGAAGGCGGTGTCACACCCAGAGGAGTCCTATAACCTTGATATTGCCAGTTACACACGGAGCGAAAACGGAAGGATTATTCCCTGCATTGGTGATGACTCGACTGTTGAAAAGGTCTGCAATGTCTTGTTCTGGGAGCACACGGATACTCCTTCGACATATTTTACCAAAAATGGCAGCTTCTGGACCGGTGATACAACGAAGGCGCACACACTAATGCAGGCAAAGGATAGTGGTCCATTCAAACCGAGACTGGATGTAGAGGATGACTATAAATCCCTTGCTATGATCCCGTTTGTGGTAGATGAAAGGAATGTAGGACTACTCCAGCTGAAGAGTAGATATCGCTATTTCTTCACTGCCAAGGAGATAGAGCTCTACGAGGGCGTCGCCCAGACACTTGGTGTTGCGGTGGCTGACCGACGAGCACAGGCTGCATTGCGCGAGCGTATTAAGGAGCTGACCTGCTTCTATAGTATAGCACAGGTTGCACGGCAACCAGACATATCTATCGATGAGATTTTACAGAGTGTCGTTGACCTCCTGCCACCTGCCTTTCAATACCCCGAGACCTCTCAGGCGAGAATAATCCTGGATGGGAAGGAGTACAAGACCTCTGGCTTTAAAAAGAGTAAGTGGACCTTGAAAGCAATTATAGTGGTTGGAGTCAGAGAGCGAGGTACAGTTGAGGTAATCTATACAGAGAAGAAACCTGAAATAAAAGAGGCAATCTTTCTTAAGGAAGAGAAGGATTTACTCGATACGGTAGCTCGACAGGTTGCTTTGATAATTGAGAGGAGACAGACCGGTGAGGAGAAGAAAAGACTTCAGGAACAGCTGAGGCATGCAGACAGATTGGCTACAATCGGCCAGCTTGCTGCAGGTGTCGCCCATGAGTTGAACGAGCCCCTGGGTAATGTCCTTGGGTTTGCTCAGTTAATAAAGAAGGATAGTGATACATCCAGCCAGACTGTACAGGATGTTGAGAGGATAATAAGGGCGTCGCTTCATGCCCGGGAAGTCGTCAAGAAACTCCTGATATTCGCAAGACAGGTACCCACCCGTAAGGTAGGGACAGACCTAAACAGGGTGGTTGAAGACGGCCTCTACTTCCTCGAGTCTCGTTGCTCTAAGCAGGGTATAAAGCTAACTCGTCGCCTATCTCCGGAGCTGCCAGAGATTGTTGCAGACCCTTCGCAGCTCAATCAGGTGCTTGTCAATCTGGTAGTCAATTCCCTGCAGGCGATGCCCAAGGGAGGCAGGTTGAAGATAGAGACGAAAGCTTCAGAGGGTGGTGTTTCGCTTATAGTAGAGGACAGTGGCGTTGGTATGAGTGAGGATGTTCTGAAGCAGATATTCATACCTTTCTTTACCACGAAGGACGTGGGTCATGGCACCGGTCTGGGCCTGCCAGTGGTGCATGGAATAGTTACATCTCACGGGGGAAAGATCGATGTCGAAAGTGAAGTTGGTAAGGGCACGCGCTTCACAATAAGGTTGCCCTACAATGATGTACAAAAGGAGGGGGAAGAACATGGCATCCAGGAGTAAGAAGGAACAGATCCTTATAGTTGACGACTCCCCAGATACCTTGGAGATGCTGCGCAGGAATCTTGCATCACAGGAGTATAATCTCTTTACAGCACCCGGAGTTGCCGAGGCGATAGATATACTTGATTCGACACGGATTGACCTTGTCATAACAGATCTTAAGATGCCAAAGGTATCGGGTCTTGATCTTGTGAGACATATAAGGGAGAACTTCAAGGATACTGAGGTCATGATGATCACAGGTTATGCGTCCATAGAGGGGGCAGTTAAGGCAGTTAAGGCAGGTGCCGAGGAGTATCTTCCCAAACCTTTTACAGAAGAGGAACTTTTTGCGGCAGTGGACAGGGCACTTGACAAACTTTATAGTCGAAGGTCAGGAAAGGGGCATAAGTTACTCAAGCCTCGTTACGGGCTTATTGGGGAGTCGGAGCCGATGCAGGCGATATATAGAGCAGTAGATAAGACTGCTGCGACTGATGCCACAGTGCTCATTACAGGTGAGAGCGGTACGGGCAAGGAGCTAGTTGCGAGGGCTATCCATTACAGCAGCACTCGCGCTTCAGCGCCTTTTGTTCCTGTAAACTGTGGGGCTATACCCGAGGAACTTCTCGAGAGTGAGTTATTCGGCTATGTAAAAGGTGCGTTTACCGGTGCAACTGCAAGCAGGGCTGGGTTTTTCCAGACTGCCGATGGAGGTACTATATTTCTCGATGAGGTTAGCGAGACAAGTTCCCGCATGCAGGTGAAGCTACTTCGAGTATTGCAAGACAAGCAGGTTTTCATGCTCGGGGCAAGACGCCCCCAAAAGGTAGATGTCAGAGTTTTGGTAGCGACCAATAAGGATTTGCAGGGTCTAGTGGATAAGGGAGATTTTCGTGAAGACCTTTTCTACCGTCTGAACGTCATTAGTATCTACCTTCCACCTCTGAGAGATAGAGGTGAGGATATCCTGCTCTTAGCCAACCTTTTTGCTAGAGATTTCTCAGAGGAAGCAGGAAAACCTGCGCCACAATTTTCAGATAAAGCACTTGAGGTACTAAAGAGCTACTATTGGCCTGGCAATGTCAGAGAGCTTGAGAACATAATACAGAGACTGGTTGTAATGAGCGATGACAGCCTTATAGATGTCCCGGACCTGCCATCCCTTATGCGGTTTTCTGCTCTCAAGGGCAAGAGACTTGATAGAACACTGGCTGAGGTTGAGGCAGAATATATTCGGAATGTCCTGGATAGCGTAGAGGGCAACAAGACCAAAGCCGCCAGGATACTTGGTGTGGACCGTAAGACCCTCAGAGAGAAGCTAAAGAGAATGCAGAAGGCAGGAATCAAATGACCCAGATTCGGGAATAAATTCCCCAGGTGGTTCAAACTTCCTCAAATCCCTACCCAAATAAACTCCCAGGAAATACACATCTCGGTGAGACAATATACCATCCCAAAGGTGGCTAGGCAGATTAAGTATTTATAACATTGATACTTACACGGTTGGTAACCTAAAGGTGTCACGGAATTTGCTGTTTATATTGGTGGAGTTGATTTGAGTGAGAAGGTGACAAAGCGAGGAATCCTATTATTATTATGAAGTATCAAAAGGAGGTGGTTATGCCAACAGGAACAGAAAGAAATAAGAAGGTGGAATACAGGAGGCCGAGGAGGGTTAGGTATCGCGGTCTCTGTATGACTTGTTTTAAGGCTCCTACCTGCACCTTTCCCAGGGACCCCGAGAGACCGGTTCTGCAGTGTGATGAGTTTGAAGGCTACCCTGAGTCATCTAAAGGGGCTGTAACTTTAGATCATGTAAGCGAGAGCCCATCGAAAGTAGTCAAGGAGGCAGGAGATGAACAGGGGAAATACAAGGGACTCTGTAAGATTTGTGAGAAACGGGAGACTTGTACTTTCCCTAAACCCGAGACAGGGGTCTGGCATTGTGAGGAGTATGAATAGGAGGGAATATGGTATCGGTGGTCAAAGAGGGTTTAAAAAAGACTGGAAGAGGGAGGAAGCCCAGTGTATATGAAAATGTGACAAGGCAATTCAATAAAGCAGCCGATATTATGGAACTCGACCGTGATATTCGTAGGATTCTATCCATGCCGAACAACGAGATAGTAGTAAACTTCCCGGTAAAGATGGATGACGGAAGGATCGAGGTATTCACTGGCTATCGAGTTCAACACAACAATGTACTTGGACCATACAAAGGAGGTCTTCGCTTTCACCCCTCGGTCGATATTGATGAGGTCAGGGCGCTGGCTACCTGGATGACCTGGAAATCTGCTATCTGCAACATACCCTACGGAGGTGCTAAGGGTGGTATCCAATTGGAGCCGTCAAAGTATAGTATGCTCGAGTTAGAGAGGATAACTCGGCGGTTCACATTCGCATTAGGCAGCAACATAGGTCCGGAGTATGATATTCCCGCACCTGATGTTAATACAAATTCGCAGATAATGGCATGGATACTCGATACATTTCTTTCTACAATGCCGCCGTACGAACGACAGAGATGCATACACGTGGTAACCGGGAAACCCATTGAATCAGGGGGTAGTCTTGGCCGCGACAAGGCTACAGGTCAGGGAGTAGTGTATAACATCGAAGAGTGGGCAAAGGATAATGCATTTGATCTTGACGGTGCTGAATATATGGTCCAGGGATTTGGTAACGTAGGTTCCTGGGCTACCCGTCTTATGAAACCCCATGGGTCTAAGCTGGTCGCCGCTGAGGATGTCACCGGGGCAATTGTGAATAAAAAGGGCATAGACCCCGAGGAACTTACAGAATATGTAATGAATAACGGTGGAGTTGCAGGTTATCCCGGCAGTGAACCTGTAGACCACCGGACGTTTTTGTCAACTGAGGCGGATATATTTATTCCCGCGGCGCTTGAGAATCAGATTACGGTAAATACTGCATCACTCCTTAAGGTTAGGCTCGTAGCAGAGGGAGCCAACGGTCCGACTGACATGGAAGGAGACCTGATATTGAGGGAGAGAGGTATCCACGTTATACCCGATATCCTCTGCAATGCAGGCGGTGTCGTGGTCAGTTACTTTGAGTGGCTTCAGAACAAGCGCAGCGAATTCTGGGAGCTTGATGAGGTGGATGGGAAATTGCATAAGATAATAGTTAATGCCTATGTAAGGGTCCGTGATACTGCAAAAAGATTCGACACAGACTGGCGTACAGCTGCTTATATCGTTGCTCTTTCCCACCTTGAGACAGTCTATAAAGAGCGTGGTATCTTTCCGTAATGCAGGGACAGCGATCTTTCGACAGGTAGTGTTTTTAGGAATACCAGAGATACTCAGATTGACCTTGGATTATAACGTAGAAGAATGCATTAGTAGTGAAGGGAGATATTTTACTGATGTTGGAAAGATGTGTGTCAGGATTTGACATCTGAGATGCTACGATATAGAGAATTATTGGTATACCAGTTTCTCCAAGATTCAGGGTTATCTGTTATAATGAACATCATTTCAGGAGATGATCATGGGTACAAAAAAGAGTCTTCACAACACTGTTATTGAACAGTTCAATAAGGCGGCGGATGTTATGGGGCTGGAACAGGAGATTCGCGGGCTTCTTTTAAAGTCTAACAATGAGATAGTTATCAATTTCCCTGTGAAGATGGATGATGGGAACATAGAGATGTTTACAGGATACCGTGTCCAACACAACAATGTACTTGGGCCATACAAAGGTGGGATACGGTTTCATCCTTCCGTTGACATCGACGAGATTCGGGCTCTCGGAACAGCGATGACCTGGAGGACAGCGCTCACAGGCATACCCTTTGGAGGTGCCAGTGGAGGTGTTCAATTCAATCCTTCCAGATACTCTAAACGAGAGCTTGAACATATAACTCGAAGGTTCACCTTTGCTCTTGGGACGAATATAGGGCCTGAATACGATATCCCTGAACCTGATGTTAATACAGATTCGCAGATAATGGCGTGGATATTGGATACCTACCTCTCGACCATAATACCACAGAAGAGACACGAATCCACACATGTGGTGACTGGCAAACCTGTGAAGCTTGGAGGAAGTTTGGGACGCGACAAGGCTACAGGGCAGGGGATAGTTTATCTTATCGAAAGATGGGCAGGTGACAACGGTATCTCTCTGGATGGAATCACTTATATGGTTCAGGGTTTTGGCAATGTTGGCTCATGGACCTCAAGGATCATGAAGACATATGGCTCGAAACTTGTTGCTGTTGAAGATGCCTCTGGGCCAATTTTAAATAAGGATGGGTTGGATCCAGATGAACTCACAGAATACGTCCGAAGAAATGGCTCAATATCAGGTTATCCATCTGCAGAACCTATAGATCATGAAGGATTCTTTAGCACAGAGGCGGTTATATTTGTACCTGCGGCGTTGGGAAATCAGATTACCGGAAAGACAGCCCTCTTGCTGAAGGTCAGATTGGTTGCCGAGGGAGCCGATGGACCTACTGATACTGAAGGCGATTTGATCCTGAACGAGAGGGGTATTGATGTCTTGCCCGATATTCTATGTAATTCAGGAGGGGCAATCGTCAGTTACTTTGAGTGGCTTCAGAACAAGCGCAGTGAATTCTGGGACTTCGGGGAGGTCATCGGGAAATTGAAAAGGAAGATGATCAATACCTATGAGAGGGTTAGCGAGACAGCGAGTACTTTTGATACGGACTGGCGTACAGCTGCCTATATAGTTGCACTCTCTCGGCTGGATAAGGTATACAAAAGACGTGGATTCTTTCCATAATAAGGTATGTATTATCAATACCCAGAAAAAACGACTCAATATGGAGTTAGAGAGATCAGGGGGGATCACGTGATTCCCCCTGTATGTTAAAAAAGTAATTTTAGACTTGACAAATCAACAAATTTTAATTATAATAATATAGGATTTGAAAACAAGGCTTCTATCAGGTAGATTTCACTCTTTTACTGAGAGATGGTCTTTATGCCTGAGATGTTAGTTTTATGAAAAAGATGGGACCCATACAGAGTCAAGAACCCACGCTGCGTCCAGTACTCACAGGAAAACTCGTCGATTCGCTGGACATCCTGATGCTCCATATGATAGCGCTCCTTGAACAAGTAGAGAAGGAGGCTGAAGACAACCCTTTTATAGAATACGATGAGCAGGAAGGTAAGGCAGAAAGGGAGGAGAAGAATGATTTCATGGCAGAGGAGCTCGAAAAGTGGCTTGATGTTGGCTCAGTGGACGTCAGTAAGTATGTAAGTAAGGATTTAAGCGGGGATTTCATAGAGCCTCCTGATACAAAAGAGACACTGCAGGACTATCTTGTCAGGGAGATTAGCGTGGCGCTGCAGGACGAACGCCAGCTGGAGATGGCAAAGCAGATAATATATTCACTCGATGAGAGAGGTTGGCTTAAGGAGAGCCCGGAAGAAATAGCCAAAAGAATGGGCATTGATAAGAAGAAAGTTGTTGAGGTCTTGGAGAAAGTCAAGGATCTGGAGCCTGTAGGTGTAGCTGCTGCCGACCTGAGAGAGTCTCTACTTATACAATTGGAGAAAAAAGGTGAAAAGGGTTCACTCGCATACAGGATATTAAAGAAAGCCTACGAGAAATTTCTGTCTCTAAATAAGACTGGACTCGCTAAAGAGTTTGCCGTCTCAATAGAGGATGTTGAGGATGCACTGAGAAAGGTATATAAACTTGACCCTCAGCCAGGAAGACACTATATAGGGCTGCCCCAGTATGTCTCTCCCGACGCAGTTATAGAGAGAAACTCGACTAAGGGCGGGGAAGATTATTTGGTATACCTTCCCGACTTGAATGTCCCGCATATCCACCTATCTTCAACATACAGGCGGCTTCTGGAGAAGCCGGAAACATTCAGCAGCGAAGAAAAGCACTATCTGGCAGAGAAGCTCCAGAGAGCGAAGAACCTCCTTAGTGCGATACAACAGAGAAAAGAGACCATACGAATTATTGCAGAGTATATCAAGGATAAGGAGAAAGATTTTTTCTCCGGTGAGAAACCTCCTGAATTGATCACCGAAGAGGAGGTTGCCCAGAACATTGGGGTGAACGTCTCCACGGTCTCAAGGGCGATCAAGGACAAATGGCTTGAGACGCCCAGAGGAATGTTTAGATTCTCCTATTTCTTTTCGCAGGGGAGGAGGGCAGAATACCACTGGATACTATTGTTGATAGAGGATATGATAAAGAATGAAGATAAGAGACATCCTCTTTCAGATGCTTCAATCTCAAAGAAGTTGAAAGAGAAAGGGTTCGATATTGCCAGGACAACGGTTGTAAAATACCGAAATATGCTTGGTATCTCGTCATCCTCCCGAAGAAGGATGTCCACCTCTAAATAGATACGCGATTTTTACATCCCGCCGCAATTTACCGCGTCTAAAAAGAGCCAAAGCTATATAAGAGAGGGAATTGGGGTTTCAGGGCTTGATTAAACGGGGCAACACCTCGCC
This sequence comes from uncultured bacterium, assembly GCA_964603075.1. Taxonomy (GTDB): domain Bacteria; phylum Hydrothermota; class UBA3073; order UBA3073; family UBA3073; genus JAGMCL01. Next base: position 563 of record CAZRTU010000048.1, on the reverse strand, counting down.
CGATCTCCCCATGACAGAGTAGTTGGCAATTGGGGTGAGTTCGGTTGTCTCTGTGGTAATCTCGATTATCGTTGAACCACTCTCTTTTGCTGCGTAGGGCAGTGATGCTGCTGGATATACCACTCCGGACGTTCCAATCAAAAGAAGGGTCTTACAATTTCTCACCTCAAAATATGCACCTTCGAATTCTTCCTGGGGGAGTTGTTCTCCAAACATAACAACATCCGGTCTTCTCCTGCCACCGCAGTCACATCTCGGAAGTATGGTGCTCAATATCTCGTGTCGGCTTGCTTTCTCAAGCCTTTTGAGCATTGCTTGAGAATCCTCCTTTGTACGAAGGTATCTCTTTTTGCACTTTGTACAGCGTTCCGTTAATAAGTTACCATGTAGCTCATATACTCTCTTACTACCCGCCTCTTGATGCAAGTTGTCTATGTTCTGTGTAATCACACAAGAAAGTATACCCTCTTCTTCTAATTTAGCGAGAGAGATGTGTGCTGGATTGGGTTTCGCAGAGATAATGCTTCCATATACATCACTGATAAAGTCTCTTATTTTTTGCG
>CAZRTU010000047.1:0-9374 GCA_964603075.1 uncultured bacterium | reverse complement strand
TATCCTTCTGATGTCATTGGTGTCAGTGTGACTGTCAATCCTGCATACGACCTCGATATCTCCGACAACGAGCAGGATCTTGAGGGTAATACAATGACTTTCCCGAACGCCGAGATGGTCAGCACGCAGGAAGGTTACTTCAGGATAATCAACCCGGCGAACGAGGGCCAGAATGTTGACCCTGATATGTTCGGTAACACAGACCTCACTGCCCTGGATTGGTATGCTACCGATCTCCTATTCCAGACACCACCTAAGAGGGGCGATGCGGTCGGTGATAAGATAGACGACGTTATACCGAAGCGCTTTATAATTGTGTACTTGGGTGAGGCTCTCGGACATGGTGTTTCCGCTGATGTGCTCGTCCAGATAGCGATTCCTAACGACATACTTTCTGGCTGGTACAGGGGTTGTATCGTTGCAAGGGATGCCATTGGAGGAGTCGCTGATAGCTTCTTTGTTGAGGTGTTCGTAAGGACAGACAAAGGACTCGACATAATTGAGGAGGAGATATCAGGTGCAGGCGATCACGGTACACAGGTTGATGAAATAGACTTCACCGTGAGGAACACAGGTAACGTTAAACTCACAGGAATCAACTTCACTTCAACCAACCTTTACGATGGTCTGGGTAATGTAATCCCGAAAGAGGGTATTACATTCGCACCCGAGAACGTCGCTGAGCTTGAGCCGGAGGAAACGGATGAGGTGGGAGTCGCCGTTGATATACCTCTCGGCACCTATGCAGGCACGTATGAGGGCACGATAACGGCGAAGAACAGCGAAGGCTCTGTCTCTGACGAGGTTACGATTACAATCACGGTTGAACCTTCCTATGATCTCGACATAGTTGAGAACGTCGTTGACGTTGGGGCTGGCTATATGGGTGATACACGTGACGGTAGCTTCGTGATTATGAACCCCAACTCTCAGGCGACAAATGTCGATCCAGACCCGTTCGGCAACGCAGACCTCGATGAGCTCTCCTATGAGGCTACCGACCTCATCTTTGCAGGTAGCCCAGCAAAGGTTGGTAAGGATGGTATAGCCGAATACACAGAGTCATCTGGATACTACAGAGGCGAGAAGATAGACCAGGTCATACCCGCCGAGAATGTGTGTGTTGTTCTGCCGAGCTTTATCGCCTCTGGTGGTGGCGAGGAAGCTGAGGTAGAGGTTGAAATACCTCAGGATGTATCAGCAGGCACATACGAAGGCTGGGTTACTGTAACAGGTAATGACGAAACCGATGATATGATTCTGGTCAGGATTGTCGTTAGAGAGACTGAGGATCTCGATATAGCAGAGGCTTCAGTCGAGATAGGGTGCGAGATCGAACACGGCACAACGGAGTCCACACCCGACTTCACAGTCTACAGCACAGACCTCGCCAACAATCCGGATCCAGATGGTCCCGGCAATACTACCCTGTACGGCATACACTTTGTTGCGGACAATCTCTTCAGTAGTTACGGCACAAGGCAAATCTCGAAGGATAACATAGACTTTGAGCCTGAAGGCATATCCTCGCTCGAATCCGGCACATCCGCAACAGCACACGCAGTCATACACGTACCCATCGGGACATACGCTACAACCTACTCGGGTATTGTGACTGCGCTCAATGAGAGTGGTTCTGTCTCCGATACCGTGAGGGTTATACTGACGGTTGCAGAGTCGCCTTACTTCCACATCGCCGATAACGAGGGCAACCTGGTAGAGAATACCATGTACGTCGTCGGTGATCAGGGAACGACGACTCCTCCGACCCACTTCGTAATCAAGAACCCGATCAATGTCGGTAATGTTGACCTGTCAGGTATAGCCTCTAGAGTTAACGGTCTTGAGGACTTCACAATCACGTTCGACCCGAGGGTATACGACGTCATGTACGCTGGATACACCATCGGCGAACTCACCGTAACGATACCCGAGATGTACGAAGAGGGTGTTTATGTTGGATGGGTTGTGCTCGAGTATGGCGGCGGTGATAAGGAGGACGGTGTTGTGACTGACTCCTTCAAACTCCACGTAACCGTGAGACCGGATGAGAGAGTTGCTATCTCTGTTGACACACTTGTTATTGATGGTAGAGAAGGGGCAACCGGAGCAGAGTACTTCAGCGTCCTCAACCTCGGTAACGATGCCCTTACAGACCTCGAACTCGTTATGATGACAGACCTCGAGGATGATGTTGGGACTATGATTTCGAGAGACAGAACCAAGTTCACCGATCCTCTTATCGATACTCTCGCCATCAATGGTACTGTCCGTGTGCTTATGTCTATCGATGTGCCGAAATTCACGATGGAGGGTGTCTATGTAGGCGAATTTGAGGTGAGAGACGAGAAGGATGGCGAACCTTCCTACAGGGCAGTCGTCAAACTGATTGTTGCCTCTGAGACGGAGCTCACATACGACGAGAACCCGGTTACCGGAGACAGGGTAATGATAAGGTGCAAAGGTGACGATGGTGCGGATCCCTGTGTGACGATACTGAACCTTGCCGGAGAGATAGTCAGATATCAGGTATTGATGGAGCAGTGTGCAACCAAAGACGGTGTGCCTACATGGACATATGAGTGGATGCTGGATAATGATTCAGGCAGCAAGGTCGCTTCCGGCATGTATATCGTTCTTGTAGAGACAGTGATAGACGGAGAGGAAAAAGCACTTAAGGATAAGATTTTGGTCGTTAGATAATTGTGTATTCCCAGCCCCGCACCCCACGTGGTGCGGGGCTGGGATGTAAGGGAGGAGGAATTATGAAGTGGTTCTTATTGATTAGCCTCATCCTCATTATCCCACTGGCAGCTGGTGCATTCGATGTGGGGGAAGATGCCGGAACTCGCTTGGTTACGCCGTTCGAGATACCAGTGAGTGCCCGACCTATGGGGATGGGAGATGCATTCTCAGGTCTTACAGGGGATGTTAATGGTCTGCTGTACAACCCTGCTTCTCTCGCGCTACTATACAGACCCAGTATAACCACCAGCCACAATCAGTATCTGATGGACACGTACCAGACATTCCTTTCCTTCGGGTTTCCATCCGGTATGGGAACGATTGGAGTAGGACTTTTGTACTTCAACGAGGGTGATATAAGGAAGATGACCAACGGTGTCTATCAAGGTACGGAGAAGGCATACTCCATGGGAGGCGTATTGGGATACAGTGGTAGATTTCATGAATACCTCGCCCTTGGTTTGAATGGTAAATTCCTGTACTTCGACTATGCTGGGTATACTGCTGCAGGTGTTGCAGGAGACATAGGTCTTCTCGTCCCCCCGATAGCCTTTGCCAATGGCAATGCGCTCTTCACATTGGGTCTATGCGTGCAGAACTTCGGAACTGCGATTAAGGTTATGGACGAGGAATTTGAGCAGCCTCTGAACGTAAAGGGTGGTTTCGCCCTCTGCTTCCCCAATCTTTCCATATTTGCCCTGAATACAGCCGTCGATATAAACTATCCCCTCGATGGTAATATGAGGTACAACCTTGGAGGCGAGCTCTGGATAAGTGATATGCTCGCTCTGAGGGGTGGTTACACCGGCGGATATGACTGGAATGATGCCTATGAGGGAGCCAACATGTCATTTGGCGCAGGAGTCAAGGTTGGGGCATTCCAGATTGACTATGCATACAGGGATTGGGGAGAAGTGATGAATGAGACAGACCATCGTCTGAGTCTCTCATTTGCCTTCGGAAGACCAAGGGATGCTGGTCCAATAAAGGTGCTTATCCATGAAGATCAGTACGACGAACTTATTGGAAACCAGCAGCAGATTATGATGGATATTACAGATGTAAGGATGGATATCGAGGAATTGAGGGATCTACTTGAGACTTCTCTTAAGACATACATTACACCCGATGAATTACTGCACCTTTTGGATATCCACTTTGCGTTTGGGAAGGCAGTCATTCCCGATGCCGAATACAGCAAGATCGCAGAGGCGGCAAGACTTATAAATACATATTATCCTGACAAGACTGTCACCATAGAGGGTCACTGTGATAAGGCTGGCAGCGAGGATGCAAACCTGAAACTCTCGATGAAGAGAGCGGAGGCTGTTAGGAATGCATTGATTGAGATGGGTGCCAATGCAGGAAAACTCGTAGCGGTCGGTAAGGGCGAGGCAGATCTTCTCTCTGACAGAATGGGTCCAGGCACGTCTGGTATTGAGAACAGAAGGGTAGTTTTTGCAGTGGTTGGTGCAGAGGGATTTGAGAAATACGAAGAGAGGTAAAGGCCTGCACAAATTCTGGCACGAAAATGTAGGGCAAGGCTTCCTGACTGCCGTCAGGCAAGTTAGCCTTGCGATAAACAACGGAATAACACTGGATGATATTTTGTATCTTATTTCTTCTATCCTACACGGGAGGACCTGATGGTTTTGGATACTATTATATCGATTCAAGAGAGCCAGAGGGTCCATCTTTTAACTGGATAGACTACACTGGCGGCACTCACCTCGTACTGGGGTATGATGCCAACAGTGGGCTCATTGACATAATACCTGGTGATTTCTGGTTCTATGGGACAGGATATTCGAGCATTGCCATCTGCTCCAACGGCTGGGCGAGTTTTACAAGTACAAGTACTCAGTATCCATCTGTCTCTTTGCCACACTCAATGCCCCAGCCGCCAGGTTTTATAAATATATTAGCCCCCTTAGCGGGAGACCTTGGCTTGGAAACCCGAGACATAGTCAATGTTTATTGGGATACTATAGGGACTAGGCTTGTGATTGGTTGGGACAGCGTTCCTCCTCTCGTTGGTTCAGGGGTTAGTTATACATTTGAGATTGTGCTCGATTGTTCGGATTCATCTGTTACCTTTCAGTATCTGACCCATGAGGGAGCGGGAAACCCGTGGACTCTCTGGTTTTTTCTCACGGGAATCGGCGCTGAGGATACCACAGATGGGCTTGTATATCCTTACTGGGGCAGAAAGGACAGTCTGGCAATAAGGTTCTTCTATAACGCAAATCCCGACATCCTCCCCCTTTCAATAGATTATCCTGGTGATGCGTTTTTGGTTGAACCTAATCAACCCTGTTCAATAAGGACCAGAATCATGAATGCGGGTCCAGGTGAAGCAACGAGTTTCACGGTACAGTGCATAGTAGATTCTCTTGGTACCGTTGTATATAGTGAGCAGCAGCTCGTTGAGAACCTCATGGCTGACGATACTCGTTCTATTACCTTTGATGGATGGATACCCCAGGAATTCATTGATTACAGACTCAGGGTGATTACGGAGCAGATTGGAGACCCGGAACCCTCTAATGATACCATTGGTATAAAGGTAAAGGCACCGGGTCCTGCGAGCGACAGTCTGTATTACTACAGTGGAAACGTTGAGAATGGCTTTTATGCTGGGAGGGATACCATTCTCGCACTCTTTTTCCACACGGACTCTACACCTGCACTCCTCAAGTACGTAAGACTCTGGCTTATCTCAGAAGGAGATGCCCTTCATCCTTACCCTGACATGACACTCGACCCTATAGTTCTCAGCGTGATGGAAGGGATGGAAGAGCCTACCGATGTCGTATATACGGATACCATCTGGAGAGATACGCTGCCACCAGGGTGGGTCTACTCGGTACCTTCGGGAAGCCTGTTCGTCGGCACAAACAATTTCTGGGTTGGGATTCAAAATGACGAGAGAGCCGAAGGTGTAGAGGGGATTGGCATGGATGCTACCACCGACAATGGTGAAGTAAAGTGGATGTATGAGAGAGAGGTGTGGAGTATCGTTGACTGGGGCACTGGCGACCCGTTGTTGTCCGTCTTCTTTGGAGGCGATGTTACGGAAATAATAGTCGAAGAGGAAACCTATCTTTTCTTTCTTGGAAGACTCTCTCCGAATCCCATGAGGGAATCATTCACCATAAATTATGGTATAGACAGGGAGTCTGAGGTTGAGATTTCGGTCTATGATGTATCAGGACGTAAGTTAAGAAAAATATTCTCCGGGAGTAGAGAGCCTGGTGTTTATTCAACCCGTTGGGACCTAACCGATAATACTGGTATTAGAGTTGCAAGTGGTGTCTACTTCTTGAGGCTCTCTTCCGATTCTAAAGTTGAAAGCAAAAGATTCGTTATTTTTTGAAATGTGTGTTTTTGTTTGACAATGTGTGAGGGGGTTCTAACCCCGACAATTAATTTTTATATTTGAAAGCGGGGCGTAAGAAAGGAGGTTTTATGAGAGGGAAGATGTTGTTGGCATCAGCGGTTTTAGCATTGGTAGCCTTCACAGGGGTACTTTTTGCTATGACCAGTGAGGAAGTAGCAAAGCTCCCTTTGGAAGAGAGGATGAAGATAGAGGAGGAGATTAGGCTTGCCGAACAGGCGAATCAGTATCGAACGGTTGATAGGATTGAGAGAATTAGCTCTGGATTGAAATCAGTTCGAGGTAGATTTGATTATGCCATAGAGTGGGTTCTTGATTGCAGTCCTCAGACAATGGTAGCCCTTGGTGCTTCAGTCGTGAATGATACCCTTCTATGGGTAACTGCAGGTGGGATAGTGGACAGTGGTGATCCCTGCTGGGTCTTTATATACAACCTCAATACGATGGCCTGTATCGATTCGTTTCTGCAGCCCACTGTGACAATTTGGGGTTGGAGGGATCTCACCTATGACGGCACATACCTCTACGCAAGTGATGGAACTGGTGTAGATGTAATAGACCCAGAGACCCAAGCTGTTGTGAGTACTATATATCCCCCAACAGGTCTTTCTGTGCATCGTGCGCTGGCATGTGATGGTGACTCCATGTGGTCTGCAGACTGGGCTACCGATATCTGGAAGTTTGCTACTGATGGCAGCAACCCCCACTCTTACTTCAACGACCAGAGTCTCTACGGATTAGCCTATGATCCAGCTGGATTTATCTGGGGTTCTGCCCAGGAGGGTGTTATTGGGAATACAGTAGTTAAATATGATGCGAGTGACCTGACGGTCATCGAGGCTATGGAAATTCCTGAGGTCGGTATGGCTGGAGGGTGTGAATTATACCATGATTCCCTTCTTCTCTATGTGGATCAGGACCCTAGCCATGTAGTTGCCATCAGGGTACATTTTCCTGTCTATGACTATGATGTCGGAGTAACAAGGATAATAGCACCTTCCGGTGGATATCCTGAAGGAGTCGAGGTGACACCTCAGGTTGAGGTAAAGAACTCTGGAGTTAACGATGCCACCTTCGACGTAACCATTGGATGGACTGAGAAGTACTCTGATACCCAGGTTGGTGTCTTCCTTGCTTCAAGTGGAGTAGACACAATCGACTTCACACCATTTACCACAGTTGCTGGAAGTTACGATGTTACAGCCTACACCACATTCCTTGAAGATGAAAACCCAGAAAACGACACCCTCGAAGGAAGTTTTGGCGTCTCTGCCTGGTATGAGGACTTTGAGCTTTGGGACGGCGGCTTCGAGTCCGTTGTTGTGAGTAATGAAGGCGGAGCTGAGTGGGAGTGGGGTGTCTGCAGCAGCGATAACTACTTCGGAGGCAACCCGCCGGGACCCGATGCATATTCGGGCACCCACTGCTGGGCGACAGACCTCGATGGTGACTATCTGAACTATGCGGACTACTACATGTGGAACGAGTTTATAGCCACAGCCGACAATCCATCAATCTCATTCTATCACTGGTACAATCTATTTGGTAACTTTGATGGTGGTAATGTAAAACTCTCAACCGACGGCGGAGTGAACTGGACTGTAATATCACCGATAGGTGGTTACGACGATATAGGTGGTTCAGCATGTAACAATGAATCAGTATTCACCTATGTCCATGACTGGTGGGAACAGGTGACATTCGACCTCACGCCCTATAGTATTACAGAGGGTCAGGTATTCAGAATGAAATGGCATATGATGAGCAGCACCGTTGTGGGTGATTACCCCGGCTGGTATGTTGACGATATGTCGGGCGTCGGGCTTGAGACGTTCGTCCCCGAGCATGACGTAGCCATGCAAGAGATAATACAGCCTGAAGGCATGATAGAGGCAGGAGATGTATATCCAGAGGTTATTGTGGCGAATGTCGGTACTAATGATGAGACATTCCCTGTCACCTTTGAGATAACATCTGCCAAACAGGATTATACGAGCACTGTCGATGTAACCCTTGCGTCGTTTAGTATTGATACTGTGACATTCCCCGATGTATTTACGGCTACGGCAGGGACGTTCACCACACTTGCCTTTACAGCACTTGACGGAGATGGATACCTCACAAAAGACGAGAATCCTGCAAATGACTCCCTCTGGGGTAGTTTCGGCGTTGCTGGATGGATTGAGGACTTCGAGCTCACCGACGGTGGGTTTGATGCGGTTCTCGATGGAGGTCTCATAGGGTGGCAGTGGGGTGTTCCAACTGACCCCGACGGTCCGGCAGATGCCTACTCAGGTTACAACTGCTGGGGTACACATCTCGCAGGAGATTATGACAACAATGCGGATTTCAGCCTCTTTAGAGATTTCCTTGCGCTCTCGGACAGCCCAATCCTTTACTTCTGGACATGGTATGACACAGAAAACGGATTTGATGGTGGTAATGTGAAGCTGTACAATGATGGCGATACCATTGTCATATCGCCGTATGGTGGATATGACGCCGTAGGTTATTCGTCATGCAATTATGAATCTCTATTTACTGGACGCGACCAGGGGTACTGGGAATTGAAGGGCTTCGACCTCGCTGAATACGTTGACGAAGGCGATATCTTCACCTTGAACTGGCACTTTAGGAGTGATGGCAGCGTTGGTACATATCCTGGTTGGTTTGTCGATGATGTTATAGGTGTTGGTGTTGAGGCGTTCGAACCCTCGCACGACGTTGGTGTGGATGAGATAGTAACCCCTGAGCCAGTTATAATGGATGGTGATGTAGTAACACCCGAGGTTGTCGTTGAGAACATCGGTCCTGTGGCTGATTCCATAGACGTTACGTATTTGATAGACCCAACGTTTGAGTGTTTTGATAAGCAGAGCGTGTATAGTGAAGTCCAGACGGTTGTTGTGGAACCCGAGACCATCCTGACAGTCTATTTCCCTGACTGGACTGCTGTGGCTGGTAGTTATATGGTTACTGCCTATACAACGCTTGCGACGGATGAGACGGCAGCCAATGATACATTAACAAAAGACTTTATAGCGGCGACCTTTGTAGAGGACTTTGAGGAAGGCGTATGGCCGCCTCTTGGATGGGGAAGCTATGAACTCGGTGATGAGGCAGGCTGGCAGCAGTTCTACTCGGGTGCATCCGGTTCACACGGTGAGCCGATCGGAGTATACAGTGCCTGGCACAATGACGATAACGTGACCTATGGATGCGATGACTGGCT
>CAZRTU010000046.1:0-9392 GCA_964603075.1 uncultured bacterium | reverse complement strand
CACTCTAACAGGACAGACTGTGGGACATTCCCCGCATCCGTTACATTTATCCCAGTCAACGAAAGCGGATTTTCTCCTTATGTTGACCTTGAAGTTTCCCACATAACCTGATACATCTTCTACTTCTGAATAGGTATACAATTTTATATTGGGATTTTGACCTACTTCAACCATTTTGGGGGTCAGGATGCACTGAGAGCAATCGAGAGTGGGGAAAGTCTCGGATAACTGAGCCATATGACCACCGATTGAAGGTTCCCTCTCGACCAATATAACTTCATAACCCGAATTAGCAATATCCAGAGCAGACTGCATTCCTGAAATACCTCCACCAATAACGAGAGTGCGTTTGGTTATGGGGATAGCGAGAGGTTCGAGCTCCTCGTTGAGTTTGACTTTCTCAACAATGCTCTTTATGATTTTAATTGCCTTCTTGGTCGCCTTGTTTTTATCCTTATGTATCCAGCTACATTGTTCTCGAATATTTGCAATCTCACACCTAAATGGATTCAACGCAGAACGTCTCGTTGCATTTCTGAAAGTTAGCTCATGTAACGTAGGTGAGCATGCGGCTACAACCACACCATTCAGATTCTTTTCCTTTAAACGAGTTTGTATCATAGTCTGTCCAGGATCAGAACACATATATTTATAATCTTCTGCGTGTATAACACCGGGATAACCTTTGATAGCCTCTACTACATCTTTAACTCGGATAGTTGAAGCAATGTTAATACCACAGTGACAGACAAAGACGCCAATACGCTGTTCCATAATAAATCCTAAATTCTAATAACTAAATCCTAAACAATATCTAAATTCAAAAGCTCAAAACTTATTTGGTCTTTTCAACTATTGAGCCAAATATCTTCATAAGTTCGGTTCCTTCTTGAATAAGTGATTTTTGCCTTTTTTTTATAGGTTCACCTTCTGCTTCAATGAGTTTTAACCAATAGATGCTTTCTTTGGCTTCTTTGCGACAAATCTTGACTCTCATTGCAAAGTCTTTTTTACCTAAAGATTCGTTCGCCTCAATGTAATTTGCCCCCACAGAACTAGAGGATCTAACAAGTTGCTTTACTATTTCTGTATTAGGTATAGTTTTCGGAACATTTTTAACAAATAAAATTATCTCTTTAGCAAATTTTAATGTTCTTTCTTCTAAATCATACTGTTTTGAATTTTGATCATTTGAATTTGTTTAGAATTTAGGATTTCGGATTTAGAATTTAAAAATCAGTGGAGCGGGATCTGTATAGTTCAGTTCAAACCCGAGTGCTTTTCTATTTACACCCAGTGCACTTCCCATAATCTGTGTGAAGTACACTACAGGTAATTCCTCAAAATCGTAGTATTTTTCTTTTACGTCCCTTTGCCTGGAATCGAGATTAAACTGGCAGAGTGGACAGCTCGTTGCGATAATGTTAGCTCCGGCTGACCTTGCCAAATTTATTATTTTGTATGTCCTCTCTACTACAATATCAATCTCGTTTACAGTATTATATGAACCACAACACTCGTTCTTATAAGGGTAATCAACAACATCGGCACCTAATGACCTAAATAGATCCTCCATGATTTTTGGGTCTTCTGGGTCATCAATGGCTGCATTCTGTGGTCTCAGAAGTAAGCAACCGTAATACGGTGCAACCTTCAGGTGATTAAGTTTTCTCTTGACCTTTTTTGCGATTGTATCAAAGGCAACAACTTCCTTAAGGAAAGTGAGGAGATGAAGAATCTCAACATCACCTTTGTAGTCCACTTCCCTTTCCATAAAATTGTTCATCTTATCTCTGGCATCCGGATCCTTTTTGAAGAAATCATTTGCCTGTTTAAGGGTATTGTAGCACATTGAGCAAATCGTCACAACCTTATTATCCCCATTCTCTTTTACTCTTATAAGGTTTCTGATTGGGGCTAACTTATGAATCAAATCATCGGATGCGAGTGAATATACAGTACCACAGCAGTTCCACCTATCGATCTCAACAAGTTGGACACCGAGCTTTTTCAGAGACTCAATCGCCGAATCCTCCAAATTCTTAGCAGTCGTCTTAAGAGTGCAGCCAGGATAATAAAGCACTTTCATATTAATTAGTTATTGGCAAAAAATTCACCCAAAATGTCAAATCTCCAATTTTATTTTGAGGCTGGCTACTCTTTGCATCACCTAGCTAAAGGGCTCTAAAAGTAGTATTTCACTATTGCACACCTACCGAATCTATTTGACATTTGTCATTTGGATTTTGAAATTCTATTCGTGCGTTCATCTGTAGTTAATGCATATCCTGGGATTAGCCCGTCTGTTTTCTAAAATTTGCAACGAGGGCAATCTGAGGAAGTGCGAATAGCTCTTCCCTTTTGATATCGTTCAGATCTGTGTGGTCGATGTCGGATCTCAGCTGGATCTCCCGGAGTGCCTCCATGATCTTTGAGAGGTCCACTCCACGGGGACATCTCACCGTACACATAAAGCATGCAGCACAGACCCAAATAGAATTACAACTTAAGGCTATATCTCCACGACCGATTTGAACTAGTCTTATCACCTGATTAGGCAGAAAATCCATTTGTTTAACACTTGGGCACCCTCCCGAACACTTCCCACACTGATAACAGGAATAAATATTTTCTCCCGTCAACTCTGTTATTTTATCTATAATATCCATAGTCTTATAATATCATTAAGATAAAAATGAAAGATTTCTCTAACTTTATGTAGCTTTGCTCATCCCCAGGTCAAGCATATAAACCAGCATCATAATCTCAGTAGATATATCTATGTTTGATACATAACTACCGTTTATAGCCTTTAAATAGATAGGTGAAAAATTAACTATAGCCTTGATACCTGCCCTGACCAGGATGTCCGCTATCTCCTGGGCATGTTCTGGTGGCACACAAATCAAACCAACCTCCACACCTCTTTTTTGCAAGACCTCCTCCATTCTACTTATATGCTCTACCTTAACTCCGTTAACCTCCGATCCAATCTTTCTATCGTCGATATCAAAGGCAGCAACTATCTCAAGATTGCACTGCCGAAAAACCGCCAGCCTAAGAAGATAGCCACCTAATTTACCGACCCCAGCCAACGCCATCTTCCTTGTCCTATCAATACCTAATATACCACTAATCTCTTTTATCAATCCATCTACCTTATATCCGACACCCCTCTGACCAAACCTACCAAAATAGGAGAGATCCTTCCGAAACTGACTGGAAGAAATCTTCAAAAGGGCGGAGAGTTCATCCGATGAAATCACTTCGACATCTCTCGATCTAAGCTCTTTGAGGCTACGCATATATAAACACAGCCTTCGTATTGTATCAAGAGAACAGCGACCAACTCCCCTGTAAGCCTTATTCAACATGACTTTTACGACTTTGTTACAATTTTCACAAGTACATGTTCAAAAAATACCCTTCTAAGGGCTACATACTGAATTTTATTATACTACATTTTATAGGAATTGTCAAGAAAAAAATGAAAATTTTGTGATTCTCAGTTATATTATTAACAGCCCATTTTCCTCTCTTATTTAAAGTATACATTGTATCATGAGGTTTCTCTTTTGATCTTTACCAGATCTAAGAGTTTGGAAAGTACCCTATCGCCTATCTCTTTATCCCTTGGATGAGGTTTTATACCCACTATCACCGTTTTGATACCAAAGTTTACCAAATAATCCGACAAAAGATTTAGTGATGTTGCGTGAGTAGAAATGCCCTGAGGTGATAATTCTTCAGGTTGGACAATCTTCACATCTTCATTGTTGTTAAAAGACACGCTATCCAGGATTACCAAAGTTCTTATCTTGCTGTTTATGAACTTATCAATATAGTTCTCAGGAGTTGTCCCGCAGTCAATAAATAGATTAGGATATAATTCTCTTCCCTTTTTTGCAAGTTCAACTCCCACTTTGTCTATATCGCTTAATTCATTACCAACGCCAGCAATCAAAAAATTGCCTTCTATGTAGTTCTCTAAATCAGAGAGAATCATATAACATTATTCTATATCTACACTTGGGACATGAGATAGTAAACAGGTCTTGTCTCTTGTCGAGCGTCAATTTAGACTCAACATCCTCCACGATACCCAATTCTTTTAGCTTCATCACTATAAACCCTAAATGTACTGCTCCCTTCTCATCGAGTTTATCAATAAGCCACAATATATGCTTTTTGGTGGCTATAGGTCTTCCACAGTTTTCGCATATCACAAGCTCTCTCTCAACGGAGTCTACCAGGTCCTTTTTATCATAAACGGCAAGTTCAAATTCCGAGACCATCTTTACGCCGCATTCACAGGTACAGATTCTTTCACACTCTCCACAATGAATGCATTTGTCCAGGTATCTGACGACTCTCCGCTTCCTATTTTTAATATCATCGATTACCTCAATGGCATCGGGAGGACATACCTCCGCACAAGCCGTGCATCCCAGACAATCATCCTGTTGAAATTCGGGTTTGCCTCTGAATCTGGGATGTATGTCCGCCTTTCCGTAGGGATACCTTGTGGTATATGACCTGGAAAAGAGATACTTCAAAGCCTCTTTCAGTTCTCTTAGTTTTGGATACCTCATAGTAGATTGTAGACAGTAGCCAGTAGATAGGGGAAATTATCTCTTTCCCTCTACCGAACTTATTAATGCTCCTAACATTCTACCGATTTCGTCAATAAGCAACAAAACTCTTTCGTCCTTTTTCCAATATCCGAGGTCAGATATTAGAATAAAATAATATTCAAGTTCATCTAATGAGCCCTGGGAACGATTGTAAAAATTAATTTTGTCTTTCTTGCCTCTTTTTCTAAAGCCCTCAGCAATATTTGTTGCAATTGAAACTGAGGCTCTCCTCATTTGTGAGAATAGACCAAATTTTTCTTCAGATGGAAACGATTTTGTAATTTTATATACCTCCAAGACCAGATTGTGTGCCTTCTTCCAAACAATTAAATCTTTAAAATCTTGTATGTGCCCCATTTTCTATCTCCAACCTCCAACCTACTACCTACTATCTACTGGCTACCATCTACTTTTCCATCCTCCTCGTATTTATCACACACCGAACTCTTCCATAGCTTCGTACCCGACCTGTGTGCTCCTCTTCCCAGTGCATGTGAAGCCGTAGCCGAGGTGAAGAATATGAGTATTACTGCGAGCAGAGCCTTTATTCCGAGAGAATTAAAACCGCTCAATACACAAACCCCGATCAATATTCCCCAGGTCCCAACGGTCACACCCTTAGTAGCAGCCTGTAACCTGTTGTATACGTCAGGGAGTCTTATAAGCCCAAAAGACCCAAAGAAATCGAAGGCGACACCAATACCTATTATTATGAAACCTATTAGTTCTCTCATTTCTTTTGTTTAATTTTCAATGAGTAATTTTAATGAACTAACCTAATATCTCGCATTTCACATTTGACAATTCCCTCTAATCAAATCTCTTCTTCTCCAGGTATTTGGCGAGGGCAATCGAACCAATAAAAGAGAGAAACACCCAAGCCAGAGAAATGTCTATGAGAAACTCCCTATTCAATTTAATGGCGAGAAGGGCACAGACACCCACTACCAGAATACCCAAAATATCTATTGCCACCATTCTGTCAGCCAGTGTCGGTCCAAGTCCGACCCTGAGCAGACAGAGAAAACACAGTCCTATCAAGATAATGATAAATATGCTTATCATACCGTATCCTTTACTCGAAGATCTTCATCAACAGCCACTCAAATTTACTTACGATCACCCTTGTTGCGCCTTCCTCATCTTTGGCGTATACCTTTATCCAGTGGATATAAAGGTGTTCATCTCTTATATCCACCGAAAGCGTCCCCGGTGTCATGGTTATGGAATTAGCCAGAACAGTCCTTCCTATCTTCGACTTGAGTTTCGTCTTCACCCTGACAATACCAGGGCTAATCGGCATTTTGGGATGAATGACCCTGTACGCCACGTCGAGGTTAGCCTTCACGCACTGCACTGCGAAGAATGGCATATACACAAAAATCAGCCAAAAATACCTCTGAGGCTCAAACCACTTGATTGGCCTTTGAGAGAATCTCTTGCCAAAGATCAGTGCCACGAGTAGGGAGAAGGCTATCCCAACCAGGATGGTTTGAAGATTGAACTTCCAGGTCAAAAGCAACCACAGGATAATAGAATCTATAAATAAAAGAAATCTCCGCATTCCACTTGTTTAATGTTACATGTTAAATGTTATATGTTAGATGCTTCCCGCATTACACATTTCAAAACAAGACGGTTCTTGCGTATTCGATACCGTTTTTCAAAACTTCAACAGCAGGTGTTAAGACAACATTTCTTAACTGTGGGAGAAGAAGAAGACCCATGCCCACACTGAGAACTGCAAGAACAATCATCGACAATCGCATAAATCCGGGAACCTCTTTTACATTCTTCATACCTTCTTTCAGGGGACCGAAAAATACATCCCTCTGCAACTTCATATAATAGGCTATCGTTATAATGCTACCGACGACTGCCCATATGGCGAAACCGATCCTATTAGCAAGTACACATGCCACTATTATGAGCAGCTTACTCCAGAATCCACCGAATGGGGGGATTCCCGCAATGGACATGGATGCAACAAACGAGCTTGCACCCGTTACAGGCATCTTTTTGTTAAGCCCTCCCATCTTTTGCATATCCCTGGTGCCTGTCGCATACACCACTGCTCCAGAGTTCAAGAACAGTAGGGATTTAAAGACAGAGTGGTTCAAGAGATGGAAGAGCCCCCCTAGAATACCCAAAGGAGTCCCGAGTCCGATGCCAAGAATTATGTATCCCACCTGTGATATACTCGAATATGCAAGCAGCCTCTTGAAATCTCTCTGTCCAATTGCAACGATACCACCAACCATAATCGATATTATGCCAAGAACCATTAAGATGTTTGAAAGCACTGGTGTTATCCCAAATATGTTAAAGAATATCCTGACCAATGCATAGATGCCTAGAACCTTTATCAAAACACCGGAGAGCATTGCAGATATGGGCGCAGGTGCCGATGGATGCGCATCGGGAAGCCATGCATGAAACGGAATGATTGCTGCCTTGATTCCAAAACCCATAATAAGAATCGCTCCAACGAATAATGGCAGAGTGGAATCTTTCGTGAGGAGTACCCTTGCCATGTCTGCCATGTTGAGTGTCCCGGTATATGAGTAAAGCAGGGCTATTCCTAATAGTATAAAAGCAGAGGCAACCGTACCCATAACCTGATACTTGAAGGCGGCCTCCAATTCCTCTGCACCAGTACCAAAGGCAACCAGAGAATATGATGCTATAGATGCAATCTCCATGAATACAAAAAGGTTGAACATATCACCAGCCAGTATGACCCCGTTCATCCCGGCGAGCATCAGCAGAAAGAGACAGTAATATCTGTTCTTCTCGGTAAATTTCTCCATATAATTTATGGAGAAGAGAGTTGCCATTAGTGCCACAAGGTTCACGATAATCAGAATCAGAGTAGATAATTCATCCTTGACCCAGTATATCACTATTGGGATACCGTTAACCGGCTCCCACCCACCAATCTTATATACAAACCTGCCAAGCCCAAGAAGACCGACTGAAAGACCAAGTAGTGAGAGATTTATAAGGTTTGTTAGTACATCTCCCACTCTTCTTGGCTTTACGAGTGAAAGTACAAAGGCGCCCAAAAGTGGCAACGCAATAAATAGAGGAAGTATATTCATTGTTAAATGTTTAATGTGTAATGTTGAATGTTGTCATTCTTTATTAACTGAGACAATCAGTCTCCCTATCATATTGCATATCTTGATGCAACAACTTCTTAAAGAATTGTTTCTCGTCTCATCCACTTGCATTTGATGACGTAAAATAGTTATTGTCGGAATACACTCTTGAGCGGATGTCAATGCATATCCATAGAATAATTTTTTCTCTCTCTTTGATCTCTTACCGCTTCCCTCGGCAATATTATTTGCAATGGAGGTGGATGCTCGTATAAAGTTATTTCCCAAAGAAAACCGTAGGTCAGGCGGTAATTCCTTGATCATATTTATTACCTCAGTGACAAACTCTATGGCTAATTGATAAACCTCTAATCTCTCAAAATCAAAAATGTAGTCACTATAATTCCCATCCATTACACATTACACATTACACGTATCCTACCCTCTCAACTTCCTTATCTTATCAATATCAAACGTTCCATGTTTCCCATAGATCCTTACAGCAATGGCGACAAGAAGAGCTGTGGTAGCAAGACCAATAACTATTGCGGTGAGAACAAGTGCCTGTGGAAGTGGATCAACAAATCTGACGTATCCCTGCCCCTCGACAAATATCGGCGGCAGTGCATTATTTCTATAACCAATCATAGCAAGTAAAAGAAACAGTGCATAATCCATTATGCAGATCGAAATTATCATCTTAATAAGGTTTCTCTTTGTTAATACACCAAAGAGACCTATAAGGAAGAGTATGATTGGTAGGATAAATACCATAAGAAAATTAAAAATCAAAAATACATATTAAAATGCGAAAATTATTCCCTCCCTTTAAGAGTTAAGATACTTGAAGCGAAAATGTTAGAGAAGTCGTCTGGCTCTTTCAGAAATCATACTGTATCCTCTGGCTTAACTCGTTTGCTGTCACGAAGTAATGCAAACCATAATTTGCTTTCATTAGCTGATTTCAAAGATATATTAAAATAGTTAGTAAATCTTTCTTGCTGCTTGCCGACTGTCCCTCAATATAATTCCCAAGAATGCTCGCTCTACTTCGAAGTAATTGATCACTGATTCTTTTTGAAACATTATCATTAGGTAATTTGTCTATGAACTCTATGAGTTTTAAGGTAAAGTTGTATAGTCTCTTCTTGAACGAATTTTTGAATTTTTGATTTTTTATATTTAATATTATTCTGTTTTGTCATTTTTATTCTTCATCTTTCTCAAACAACACCAGTGCCAATAGTATTGTTGATATGGCACCACCAACCTCTGCAGCTATCGCAATGTTACATATAGGTATAATACCTGAGCTGAATATGGTAAAGGGATTACCTTTACCAATGAAATTCAAGAAGAATATGCCGCCTATTAAAAGACCGAGGAATGCCACAACTAAGAAGAGAAGAATACCTGAAGACTCCAGTCTCGAGAAGGTCTTTCTCTCTCTAGAGAGCCTTTCTCTCTTCCCTCCATAAGCAAGTACAAGGAGTATAATAGCACCCGCCACAACTATTCCACCCGCAAAACCTCCGCCAGGTGTTAGATGACCGTGAATGGTAACGTAGACACCAAATATTATGATTAGAGGTGCAAATATCCTTGAAACTGTGCGAACTATTTCACTCATGTCTTTTTAATAAATTCTATGCTTTCG
>CAZRTU010000045.1:0-9499 GCA_964603075.1 uncultured bacterium | reverse complement strand
CCTATGGGTACGATACCATTGCAGGTGAGAGAGGGGTAACTCTATCGGGCGGAGAGAAGCAGAGGATTGCCATTGCGCGGGCTTTGTACGCCAATCCAGAGATACTTGTGTTTGACGAAGCCACATCCCACTTGGATCAGGTCTCCGAAAAGAAGGTGCAAGATGCAATCGAGAAGGTGTTGAAGGATAGAACTGCACTGGTTATAGCCCATAGGCTTTCAACGGTCAAAGACTGTACGAGGATTCTGGTGATTGATAATGGAACTATTGTAGAAAAAGGTAAGCATGAAGAACTGATGAAGAGAAGGGGTCTCTACAGAAGACTTGTGGAGAGGGGACTTGAATATTAGCCCGAATTCAGTGATTTTTTTAGACTGTTTATTGCCTCCTCTATCACCTCACCAGGCTTTATAGATTTAAGACATCTCCTATCCTTACATTTTTTTGCCTTAATATAGCCCGAACGTGCCACATAACATGGACTGCAATCAAGGTCTTTCCTTATTATCCTATCTTTCGATCCCATGGGATACGTCCTATTATGGTCTGTGGGACCGTATATGGCGATCACGGGAGCACCTACGGCAGAAGAAAGCCACATCACCCCGCCATCATTGGTTATGCATAGATTGCATTCCTTTAGTACTGCTGCCGCCCCAATGAGAGTAGTCTTATCAAAGAGATCTAACATATAGTTTCTGAATTCCTCTTTCCCTTTATTCCTTCCTATCAGTATTATCTTAGCACCAAGCCTTTTTATCAACTCCTCTGCTACGCTGTCAAAGTTAACCACGCCCCACTCTTTCCATTCCGCTGCAGTCTTAGGAGCAATTGCAACCTTTATGTCATCCTCTCCTATTCCACTCTTTTTGAGAAGCTCCTTCGCTTGAGATACCTCACCATGTTCAATCTTAAGAGTAAAATCTCTTACAGGTTTTATCCCACCCGCTGCATAGAAGAGACCTAAATTTCTATCCATCTGATGTCCTGTTTGATCCATTTGAGTCTTGCGGTTGAATATAAAATCAAAGGGTAAAGGAAAGTTCCTGTTACTATAAAATCCGACCCTTTGGTGTATACCAGATAGGGCAATGAATATGTGAGTGGAACCAAGGTAAGGTTTCACGACCATATCGAATCTAAGACTCCTTATCTTGAGTAAAAATGAAACCTTATCCTTGAGTGACGCATCCCTACCACCAAAGGGGATGAATTCATCTGCCGTATCCCTGAGCAGAGGCATGTATCTCTTTCTCATTGCAACAGTTATCCTGCTATTAGTAAAGTATTTTTTTAAAGAACGGAGTGTGGGGATGAACATTATAATATCTCCTATGCCCATATGCATGGGTATCAATATCTTCCTTATCGTATTAGGGTATAATCTCCTCATCTGGAGTCGTTCAGATGAATTATCTTTTCAAACTCATCCCTTTTGTCAGCCTCTCCCTCTACTATTGGTATTCTTGATAAGAAGAGACATTTACAGTACCTAACCCTGCAGGGTGTCGGGCGATTCATGAGCCTGAGTGACCCATTAAATATATTACCCAGGGGTGTAGGATCTCCTGTGCATCTTCGTACGCTACCATCGGGATAGATTCTTATGAAATTCATTCCTGCAGAGCATATCTTTCCCCTATAACTCGGAAAACGATAAAGTGCGAGTCTGGATATCGGATCAATGAGGTTTCTCTCTATCAATCTTCTCTCCTCTTTGGTATATGCATATGGATATTTCTTTCTAAAGAGTCCCTTCCTATATGATCCCCTGAAGATCTTTGGTTGTAAGGTGAGCCCGTGAGAACTGAAAAGCTCGTAATATTCTTCCAGTCTGTCGAGTACAGGGGGATGAGTAACCAAGGATATAATGGTTGAAAATCCATGCTCTCTCAACTCCAATACGTTTTCGATAAACCCCTCAACTGTTCGGTGTCTCTCGACCTCTTCAACGTGGAAGGCACAATTAATATATACTACTCTTTCTGGATCAACATCACGAATAAATCCATTCAAACCACAGGAAAGATTTGTGTCTATATGTATAAAATGGTTCTTTGTGAGTTCTCTAACAACCCTACTAAGTTGGGGGTATAGAAATGGTTCTCCACCGGATATACCTATCCACCATATCCTTCCGGTGTCATTGAAACCCTTGGCTATCTCTCTGGGTGAGAATCTACCGACGGCCTTATCCTCGGTCTTCTGGTGACCAAAACAGTACTCACAATCATAATTGCACGCCTTGTTGAAATACCAAAGAGCAAAGTGATCTATGTCCTTTATTTTTCCCTTCTGCATGATAATCTTCTGTAAATTTTTTGTGTTGATTCTACATTCCTCTCTATTCGAAACAGAGATGCAACCCTATTTTTGGCATTAGTACCCAGTTTCTCTATCTCCTGGGGATTTCTCTTAAGAGAGATGATCGCCCCGCTCAATTCATCGGCATTACCAGGTCGTACAAGGATTCCGCTTTCTTTATCTTCTACTGCTTCCGGGGTGCCACCAGATCTTGTGGCTACTATAGCCTTCCCGCATGCCATAGCCTCCAATATTACCCTTGCGAAGTGTTCAACGATTGAAGGAAAGACGAATAGATCCAGTGAGTTCAATATCCGAGGAATGTCTTTTCTGAAGCCCGTGAATAATATCTTATCTTCTATCCCGAGGGACTCTGCAGTGGATATGAGTTCTCTTTTGTATCCTTTAACTCTCTCTTCCCCTATTATCAGAAATAAGATGTTTTCTTCTCTTTCTATAACCTTTTTCACAGCCTGGATGAGGATCTTATGCCCTTTGTATGGGAGTAGCTGCCCAACAGTACCCACGAGAAAGACCTCTTTGGGTATATTTAATTCATCCCTGAATACATAATTGGCAGTGGGCTTGAACTCTTCTATATCAACTCCGTTGTATATTACAGATAATTTATGCTTTGGCAACCTCCTCCCTACGAATCTTGATACGACCGCAATGTGGGCTGTAAGTCGAGATATTATCCTTTCGGTTAAATTCAGTTTCGGAGTGACCCTTACCCACCATATATGCGGTATCTTTAGAATTCTCGAGACAATAACCCCATAGAATGCCGAATTGGTCGTGTTACTGTGGATTAGGTCAATCTTCTCTTGCACGGTTAGGTAGAGGAGCCTAAAGAGAGTTATCGGAATCAGGAGATTCCTCCACCCCCTGACCGAGGGTAAGGGGAGTATCTTAAAATCCACCTTTATCTTATCGAGATGTGTTGTTAAGGTGCCCTGAGAGGGAACTAAAACAAGTGGTATAAACTCATCTCTGTCCAACTTTCTTAAGAGATTCAGGAGGCTTCTCTGACCACCGCCAACCATGTCCCCATAGCTCTCAAGGTATAGAATCTTCATGTGTGATATATCGTTTTCCGTGATACTTATTATATTCACCGATACCGATTCCAAGTATGATCCAGAAGAACATAGCGAGGGGGAAGAATTCTATAATTGTACCGGTTATACCGCTGAGAAGAAAACCCAATATTGAGAAGGCACAGGAGTACGATATAGGTGAACCTCTTTTAAAGCAGAAATATAAGAATAGTAACAGCAAAAACAGGAACGACCCAAGCCCTAAAATACCGGTTTCGCATAGAAGCTGAAAGTACATCGAATGTGCGTGCCCATGCATAATCTTTTGCTCTCCTCTATAGCTATTGGCTATGCCTTGAAAATTTGAAAGGCCGCATCCGGTGAGAGGATTTTTTCTAAATCCCGATAATGCCACTTGCCAAGTATTGAATCTGGTCTGGAGTGAAGATTCAGATGTAAATTTTTGGGCAAACTCGATTGTCCTCTCAGGGTTTGTGAAAAATATAATCGAGATTAAGAGTAGTAACACAATTCCTATCTTCCAGTTTTTTATAAAGACACCTACCAATATCATAATAAAAATCGCCGAGATAGCGGCAAATGACCTGGTCAGAAATACGCAGACGATCAAAAATGTCACAAGCAGGCTGGACGCAACTTTCCATCTTAAATCCCTTAACCTGTATATAGAAACAGCCGCAAAAGGGAAAAGCAAGGTCAAAAATTGCGCAAATCTGTTTGGATAGCTGAGAGTCGATGTTATACCACTCTCAGTCGAAAAAGACATTGAGAAGAAATCGGTTCTTATCCTTACATTAAAATTGGTCAGATATTGTACTATGCCGAATCCCGTTACCAACAAGCCCGCTATGATTAAGACCTTGAAGACCCTATCGTAGTCGGTTATTGAACAGGATATCATAAAACAAAAAAGGGAAGAAAAGATGTAGATAGGCAGCACGCTTAAAGATACTGACCTGTTGATAGAAAAAACAGCAGAAAAAACCGACACTACCATAAGGGTAAGTACTGATACCCAGAAAATTTTAGGTCTGTAGTAAGACCTCTCTCTCCAGCTCGTGGAGAATAATATTAGGGCGACAAATGCCAACAGAAAGGATAATGGGGAGCATAAAGGAATAAATAAAAATGAGATAACAATGATCCTCTCCAGTATCCTGTCATATTTATTGGATATATTTTCCATATATATACTCCAGTTCGTCTATCTCTCTCTTAAGGCTAAATTTTTGCTCGACTATCTTCCTTGCATTTTTGCCCATCTCGAACCGCAGATCTGGGTCATCTAAAAGTTTATTTAGATAGTATACCAATCCCTTTATATCTCTTTCATCAACTAAAAATCCATCCCTACCGTGCTTGACTAACTCGGGTATCCCACCATGATTTGTCCCAACCACAGGAAGAGAAGTTGCCATAGCCTCTTTAACCGTGGTGGGCATGCCTTCTTTATCTCCGTTTCTCGCTGTAACGTGTGGGGCAAGAAATATATCCGATTTACAGAGTTCTTCTCTCACACTCTCGTGACTCAGGAAACCAGACAGTCTGACCAATGATGAGATGTCAAGCGCTCCTACAAGGTTTTCGATATCACGTCTTAATTTGCCATCTCCGACAATCACCAACTCAACGTCTCTGTTTCGAATCTCATTAAAAGCCCTGATTCCATATTCCAGACCTTTCTTCTCGACAAATCGCCCGCACATGATTATCCTCCTGAGACCATTCTTCTCTCTTTCCCTCCTGTAAAAAAACCCTGGATCTATCCCTATATGATTTACCCTGACCTTTTTGGGGTCGCATCCTGCATCTATTAGATCTCGCTTTAGATCCTCTGAAACTACAAGTATGAGCTTTGATATCTTGAATAGCTTCATGATGCTTCTGCGGTATAAAAGATATCGCATCATTCTTGATGCATCAATTCCAAAGAACGTTACAATCAAAGGAAGATTGAACCTCCTTGCAATTGGAAGTGCAGATATGCCGCTCCAGCCAAAATGCGCATGTATGAGACCAATTTTGTTTTCCTCCAGAATCTTACCTATATTTCCCTTTCGGTATAAAAAGAGGTCTTCAAAAGGGAAGACGTCCTCATTCAATATCTCTTTTGTCAACACGATGGGATGGCATCTTTTCAGGTGCTTAATCTCATTATATATGAAGGTCTCTGATAACTGAAGATATTTGTCTATATAGATAGCAACCTTTTTCATCCGGCTTTAATTCCCTTTGCTCTATAGTGATATTTTAATAGGTCTTTTAACACCGCAAATACAAAAACAAAGGGAGAATCAGTGCTCTTTAATAAAAGATCCATGACCCTCTCTTTTTCAGCCCAGAACCGTGTTAAAAAAAGATTTGATATAAACAGGACCCTCCTGTTAGAACCTCTTTCACCAGTCCAGTGCTGCGCCTTATCGATAAATCTCCAGGATGTTCTTCCTCTCTCCTCAAACTTGTTGAATAGATTTGTGAGACGTTCTCTCGTTGGATAACCGTCAACATGATAAGCCACACATTTTCTGAAAGTTATAACCTTTTTTACACCCATTTTTCTAAGCCTCATCCCCAATTCCACATCCATATAACCCATAAGCTTATGTTCGTCGAATAGACCCGCTTCAAATATCAATTTTCTTCTCAGTGAGCAATTCTGTATAACCAACCCGGTAAGACATATACCATCTATCCTGGGTGTAAATCTGCCGAAACTCCTGGGGCTACTTATGTGCCTGACCAGACCCTGGACTACTATCTTATCATCTGGGCTGTGGTAGGAGAGATGTTCCTCTATAAATCTCCTCGAAATCAGAACATCGGAGTCTACAAATACGATAAGCTCCCCTCCCGCCTCTTTGAGTGCGATATTTCGGGCTCTCCAGTGACCTATTCTATTATCAAACCTTATGTATTTTGTCTTCTGTAGTACTCTCAGATCTTTAGTGCCATCTTGAGAGGCGTCATCAACGACAATTATCTCATCGGGTGGTCTTGTCTGGTCAAACAACTTCTCTATACACCCGGGCAGTATATGAGCGCGATTCCGCGTTGGTACGATAACAGTAACTTTCATGGTGATATCTGGTTTGTTTGGTTTATTTAGAAACCCGCAATAATCCACTCTTTCCTTTTAACTTTTTCTTTGTCATTATTCATTCATCAATCTTCAATCGTAAATTCTAAATCGTCTCTCTTCCCTTCTCTCTTTGCAAGGCTAAAGCCTTTGCCCTACCCCTCTCTTCCCTCATTGCTTTCTTTATTCCCTTCGCACGGTAGTGATATTTTGTGACCTTCCTCCAGAAAGGAAACAGTGGAATCAACGGTGAATCTATCATCCTCTCGATGGTTTTCAGGGTAGAGTGGTTTTCTACCCATCCATGGGTATTGAAAAGTCGAGAGAAGAAGAGTGTTCTTTTTGTCCTGGCAATTCTTTCTGCCACCTCCCCGTGTTTTATGACAAAACATCCAGCACTATATCCCCTCTCGTAGTTTTTGTGGAAATATTCTTTTAGCCTCTCTCTACCGTAGGGCATGTCAATGTGATAGGCTCTACAGCACTGAATACCATACAAAAATCTGAGACCAATCTTATTAAGCCTCAGGCCCAATTCAATATCCTTAAACCCTATTGGTCCACCTAAATTCTCATCAAAACCATCCACCCTGAGGAGATATTTTTTTGGAACGGATGTATTCTGGGACACAAAGAGGCCAAAGAAGAGGGCGTTTGGATAGTACAATCTGAACTTATACCAACCCGGATGCCTCAGATGATGGACCATTCCCTGAAGTATTATCCTGTCATGTCTTCTGTGTATTCTTATGTGATCTTCAACAAACTGAGGGTGGGCAAGCACATCAGAATCAATAAATATTATTAAATCTCCCTTTGCCTGTTTCAACCCAATATTTCGTGCCACATAGGGGCCACTCCTGCTTTCGAGTCTAATGTATCTTAGCCTACTATTCTCCTTTTTAAATTTAGAAACCATCTCCTGCGTTCTATCTGTTGAGGCATCATCTATAACAATCACCTCGTAGTTCTCCCAGGATTGATTTAATATATAGGCAAGCGAGTATCTTAGAAGTTCCTCTCTGTTACGAGACGGAAGTATGACAGTTGCATCAACCATAAATAAGGATCTTGGACATAAGACAAAAGACCAAAGACCGATAACAATTAACTATTGACAATTGTAAATTGGAGCGACGTTTAACAACCCATTTCTCGCCTTTCTCCGTTTCTCCCTCTCACCTAATGTTTTACCCTTTACGCTTTGCGCCTTACTCGTTACGCCTTATGCCCTACGATATGTTCAGCTATTCTCCTGGCGCCTCCCTCAGGCCCCATCCTCTCCTTTCCAATATTTCCCATTTCTTCCCTTCGTCTATCATCAGAAAGGAGCTCAATAATCTCATTCACTACCCCATCAGGGAAGTCTCTTACGAACCTTAGACATCCTCCGAGGAGTCTCACCTGCCCATTGAGTCTATCTAATGTAGTCTGTGGACCAGTCCCAATGAAGGAGACAATGGGTATACCAATTCCAGCTGCCTGTTCAGATGCGGTACCAGCCAGACTTATGAGGAGTGTGGATGAAGTTAAGATATCTACAAACCCACCTTTTACAAAATCAATTTCTCCAGTCAAATCGGCTGCAAGAGCCTTTAATTTCTCCATATCAATGGTGCTTGATACCGCTACTGCAAAATGCAAATCAGATCTTCTCTCTATCAAAATCTTTAGAATAAGGCTTATCTTTTTCATATTCCCATACGCCTCTCTTCTTGAACCTGGAAGTATGCCTATCAATATCTTTCCTTGGGGAGGTTCATATATATTCTCTTTCTCGAGTCCATCGAGCATCGGATTGCCTAAAAACACTGCATTTAGACCG
The DNA here is from genome assembly GCA_964603075.1 of uncultured bacterium. Classification (GTDB taxonomy): domain Bacteria; phylum Hydrothermota; class UBA3073; order UBA3073; family UBA3073; genus JAGMCL01. The sequence goes on along the minus strand of CAZRTU010000045.1, from coordinate 1,233 downwards.
TATTTACTAAGTTTCTCTGCTGTTAATTCATCGTGGGTAAAGATCTCTTTGGTGATTTTACCCATAACCTTTCTTTCGACTTTAAGATGGGGTGAAAAGTAATCGGACTTACACGGTGCAAGTAGCCACATCTTCCTCCTGAGGGCAAGCCATCCCAGCGCCAGTAGAAAAGTATCTCCTACAACGATCACATCATCTAATCTTTCCCCTACATTTCGGAGTTTTGCGATATAACGGACTATTACGGAGGGAGCCTTTAGGAGGTCACCAAAAAATCCTGAGAAACTCTTTAGCGGAAATCCGCCGGATGGTAGAGGGGGACTACCTGTTATAACCTCTGTCCCCCGCTTTCTGTACTCTTCACCCATGGATATAAGCGGCGCTGCGATTATATTTACATCAATATCTAATCTCCTGATCTCCCTTCCAATTATTGCGCCAGACCTATCTTCTCCACAAGAATTACTCAATATTGCTATGTTCATACATTGACTCAGGGTAAGTACCTTCCCCATATCCAGGCTAAAAATGCGAGATTCCTCACCATTTAAACTTTGTCAGGAGTCTCCTCCTGACACCGATCACAAACCTATTGGATAAACTAATCACTCTCCACGGATTATACCATAAAATAACCTGAAAGTCAAGGAGATTCTTAGCTCACGTATGCAATAGAGCGTAACTAATCTCATTGATATTTTTTCTTGACAATATATCGACTTTGAATTATAATATATATAAAATGATAGGTAAGGAGATCAAAATACCTATGGACAAAAATGGTGGGATTACTTATACTCTTCCTTAGAACCCAGGTTATACTGAAAACCCAAAAGATATGCTTCGAGGAAAAAAATGTAGGGCAAACCCTCAGGTTTGCAGAAAGTCACAAAAATGGTAGTCGCAAGCTTCAGCTTGCGTACATAACTCTATTGGAGGATTTACGAAAGGAAATGGTGTCCCTGTCTGCCAATAGGCAGGCAAGAGTTCAAAAACCACTGAGATATACACACATGTGAGCAAGAGAGACTTGGGTAAAATAGTAAGCCCATAAGATAAGATGGAGGAAGGAAGTGGCTTAGGAAAATCTTAACACCTATAAGAGGTATATACGAACCTGGTTCAGATATAAATGAGTTAAGCGACATTGGTCGCCCCAATATGAGAAAAGAAAGGAGGAAAAGAATGCTCCGAAAAATAATACATTTTAATGTGAAAGAAGGAAAAGCCAAG
>CAZRTU010000044.1:0-9508 GCA_964603075.1 uncultured bacterium | reverse complement strand
CCAATCCTGAAAGCCTGACGTGCTGCATAATACTCCTCAATCTGTCCAGATCGTCCTCGCTGATTCTCTTTCTTCTCTCCTCGTAGACCCTGATTCCCACCTTAAGTGGTCTATCAATACCCTCACCCTCCAAAGCAGAAATATATACTATGGGAATATGGGTGGCGAAATGTACTTTGTGACCGAAATAATATCTTCCAAGGTCACTCTTGTTGGCAGCTATTACAACACCCTTTCCTCTCCTAAGAAGCAACTGGATGATCTTTTTATCTTCACCGGTGATATCTATATTAGACTCGATCAAGAGTATTCCCACGTCTATCCTCTTGGTATTTGAGATGGTAAGAGCAGTGGAACCTCTCTCTACGTCTGTCCTTACCTTTGCCTTCCTTTTCAGACCAGGTGTATCAGCCAATAGGAGCTCTCTTCCCTGGAACATGATATCAACATCACATACATCCACGGTGGTTCCTGGTGACTCGTCGACAATCATCCTTCCTTTACCCAGGAGTTTATTTACGTAAGTTGACTTGCCTACATTTGGCCTTCCCATTATAGAAAATACTGGCGTAGAGCGGGAGGGCTTCGTCGCGGTGGAGAGCTCACTCAGTATATCCTCGACAACCTCCTCCACTCCGTATCCCTTAAGAGCCGAGATGAAATAAAGGTCATCAAAGCCGAGCAGGCGAAAATTCTCGGCCTCATACATCCTGTTTTTCCTGTCGATCCTGTTTACCAAAACCCAGACCGGCTTTCCCAACCTCCTCAGACTTACCCCAATCTCTTTATCAAACTCGGTAGCTCCATCCTTGACATCTACGACAAACAGAATAAGTGATGACTGCCTTAAGACTTGATTTAGCTTCTGCTGTACCTTCACCTTTATTCCAGTCTTTGAAGGATAGACTCCACCAGTATCCACCACCTTGAATCCCCTTCCCTCCCTTTCAACCCACTTTTCTATAAAGTCCCTTGTTATTCCAGGCGTTCTCCCTACAACCGCTACTCTCTTTCCCACCATACGATTGAGCAGTGTGGATTTCCCTACATTCTCTCTACCTGTTATAACTACCATGACACCTAAGGTTAAATGGACAAGAAGATTTTCAATACTTGTATCTCTGTCTGCCTATACCCAGGATTATCCCGGATATCCCAAGAAAGACTATCATTGAAGAGCCTCCGTAAGAAAGGAGAGGAAAGGGTATCCCTACGACTGGAAACAAGCCCATGGTCATACCTATGTTTATGATACCCTGGCAAAAAATAAGCGATACGAGACCGAAGGCAAACAATGAGGCAAATTGATTCCGTGAATCTCTGGCTATGTTAAATCCCCTTATTATTATACCGGTTAAGGCAGCAAAAAGTAGAACGACCCCGATAAAGCCAAACTCCTCTGCAAACGACGAAAACGCAAAATCTGTTAGTTTCTGTGGCAAGATAGCAAATCCCTTCTGGGAACCTCCAAGAAGTCCCTTTCCCCAAAAACCCCCCGACCCTATTGCGATCCTTGACTGTAAGATCTGCCAGCCCAACCCAGCGGGATTTGCCTCAGGGGAAAGAAAGCTTGTAATCCTCGCCTTTTGATAGGGTAAGAGTGCCTGCCATACCAAGGGGTTTAAGAGACCAACCGCTATATTTATCACAAAGACTATTATAGCCTCATTTAATGGAATTCTCGAAAAGTATATTACGGAAAAGAGTAGCACGAGCCATCCAACCCATATGCCCCAGTGGAAAGCAGCAATAAGCGATAGCAGAGGAGAGGCCAGAACAAATAGGTAAACAGGTCTGGTACCCTTGCAGAAGATCATCGCAAAGAATATCAGGATAAAGATTATGGAAGTGCCGAGGTCTGGTTCTATCAAGATCAAGAAAAATGGTATAAGGCAGATAAAGAGTGGTACAAGAAAAGAGCGGAGAGAGTTTAATTCGAATCTCCTTATGGACAGGACATCGGACATAAAAAGTACGGCGGTAAACTTGGCGAATTCCGAAGGCTGAAAAGAAATTGGTCCAAACTCTACCCATCTCTTTACTCCCTTACTAACGAAAAGGACCAGGATTAGCAACAAAATGGACAGAAGATATAAAAAGGGAGCCGTGCTCTGCCAGAACCGAAAGGGAACCCGTGAAAAGAAAATTAGAACACATATACCAATTACGACCCATAATATCTGTCTGTGAAAGGCTTCATTGCCCTCATCCGGGCTCGCGGAATAAAGTGTGATGAGCCCCATTGCCACAACAAATAAGACAAGTATAAGAAAGGTATAGTCGAAATGACTAAAGAATCTCATCCTAAGTTCACTCCTGCTTACATTTTCTGCGCCCTTTTAAATTCGTCAATGACATTCTCTGGTTGCATCCATCTTATGCCATTTGTGTGTCGAAACCAGGTAAGCTGACGCCTACTGTATGCCCTTGTATTCTTCTTTATTAAATGAACTGCATCCCTAAAGGTGATTTCCCCCTTAAGATGCTTTATTATCTCGCTATAACCTATTGAAGCTAAGGCTGGTGCAGTCTCACCATACCTTTTAAGTAAAGATTTAACTTCGTCCACCAATCCGCGAGCTATCATAGAATCGACCCTCTCTTCTATCCTTCTGTAGAGCCTCTCTCTATCTATATGGACACATATATAGTCTACCTTGAATCCCGAGCGGTCTCTATCTCTCCTCCATTCAGAGATGGGTATACCTGTTTCTTTATAAACCTCCAGCGCTCTTATAACCCTTACCTTATCATTGGGGTGCAGTTTCTCTGCGATCTTGCTATCGACCCTCAAGAGCTCCCCATACAGGTCATTGGTATCTCTTCTTGAAAGCTCCTCTCTGATCTCGAGAGAGATCTTGGGCATTGGAGAGAGACCATCAACGAGAGCCTTTAGATAGAGGCCGGAGCCACCGATAATAATAGGAGTATCTAGTCCCTCTATTACTCTTCTCGCATCCCTTGCATATTCATAGGCTGTGTACCTCTGATCTGGGTCAACAATATCTATCATATAATGCGGAACCTTACGCCTCATCTCCTTATCCGGCTTTGCTGTGCCTATATCCATATACCTATAGACCTGACGAGCATCGCATGACACAATGGAATAGCCGTATTTAAAAGCAACTTTAAATCCAACTCCTGTCTTCCCAACCCCTGTTGGTCCAACGACGGCAAAGATTTTTCTCATCAATCGAGTCTAATTATCAAATTATAATCTTGTCTTAAACCAATGCAACTCATTATCCAGATTTAGTCAGTGGACATTCCTATTATAGCACAAATCCCTCAAATGTCAAGCAAAAATTGAGTGAAGTGATAATGTATGTAATTAAAAATATATTCAGATAAAGTGATATTTTTCTTGACAAAATGGTTTTTTTGTTGTAAAATTCAATTACATACCCCTTATCAATTGAGATACGCCTTATGAGCAAATAAACCGTTTTGGGGAGGTGGTAGGAAAATGGCTCTCGAAGGAAATTTAAAAGATATAGAAATCACTGATCTTGTCCATATATACAGCAGCAAGGAAAGGACATGCAGGATCACCACCAAGTATGGCAACCTCGAGGGTACAATCTTCTTCCATGAAGGAAATGTAATCCATGCATCTGTTGGACCCTTGGTTGGAGAAGAGGCATTCATCCAGCTGTTAAAATGGAGAGAAGGGGCTTTCAAAATAGAAACAGACATTGACACAGATGTTGAGATGCCGAAGGTCACCATTGCTGAAGATACAAACGAACTCATAAACAAGGCCCTTGAAAGGATAGAAGCAGGAGAAGAAGATGAGTTTCTTAATACCATAAAAGATAATGTTATGAAGGTAAATGGGGTTGACGATGTCACCACACTTTCTCCAAGCGACCTCTGGGTGGGAAAACAGATAGGTAAAGAGAATTTCCTGGCTACTATATGTACAAAGGCTGAAATAATCTCAAATGCGATGAGCCTTGGTGAGTTTAAAACGATAGAGATGCAGGGTGATACAAAAAATGCCTTCGTTTACAAGCTTGGTGGCGGTTATCTTCTGGTTTGGTTAAAGCCCGAAGCAATAACTGAAAAGGTAAAGGCAAAGATAGAAGAAGTATTGTATTAACCAAAAACCGTTGTAATATGGAAAAAATCGTCGATAAAATATTGTCCATAAACGGGGTGACGGGTTGCTATATCTACGGGTTGACTGAGGGTATACAGGCAGGACAGGGTAACTTTGACGGTCAGGTTCTTCGAAACATCTCGAGAGAAATTCCACAAATGATCGACGCCTTTGGCGTGGATAAGAATATACCAAAGGCTGTCTGTGTATCATACGATAAAGGAGAGATTACCATAAAACGTGCCAGCAACCTCTTGATCGTTGTATTCCATACACCTAAGATCGATATGCCGCTTCTTCGAATAGCGATAAACGTAGCATCCCATGAGATCAAGAAAAGATTGAGGAAATAATATGGCTGAATTCAATAGGAAATCCTTCCTTAACACACTGAATTCAGAGCTTGCAAGGGCAATAGGTCCGCTTGCCTCAGCCTTGGTTAGCGAGAAGATTCATCAGCTTGGGAAAAACGAGGATAACTTACCAAAGGAGATGGCAGCACAGCTGGTCGAGATGTTGAGTTTCGAGATAGACGACGAAGAGATATCCATAAAATTTCAATCCTCTCTGCTGGACACGCTCATAACTCTATAAAAAGATTCACCTGTATATCGCATTCCCCCTACGACAACAAACAGCTGATAAATCGGTTATCTCCATGTCCAAGGTTACTCTCTGACTATAAGGTCAGCTAACTAACACTCTTTATTCCCTAAATAAAGGGACTTACTAAGGACCCTAACATTTTCCATATTACAAATCTTCATTTTGAAGGGAGGATATATGAGTCTAAGAATCAGAGTTCTCTTGCTTACTACTGCAGGAATTGTAGTGATCGGAGCAGGCGCAATGGTCTACGTGTGGTTATCATTTAGAATTCTTATGAAGTCCGATATTGAGAGGGTGGGGGTACCAGTAGCGACCGTCTTTTCCAAACAGGCCGGGCAGTTAATAATAGCAGAAGACGTAGTCTCTTTGAATAGACTTGTAAACGACACCAAACGCTTGAGTGACGATATCTCATATGCCCTAATTATTGACGGCAACGGAAATCCTATTTCACATAGCTTTGCGACCAATGTTCCATCAATGCTTTTGAGTGTACCCACCTATCCTCAGGGGAAGGATTTCGATATCGAGAATTTGAATGTCCAGGGCTCCTCGGTTCAGGATATATCAGTTCCTATTCTTGATGGGAACCTCGGCCATGCGAAGATAGGCCTGACCGGCAAATATCTCGAAATATACCTAAGAAGTATGCTCCTACAAATGGCGATTGGTTTTGTGGTAGTCCTCATCATAGGTGTCTTCGTTGGTATATTTACAGCCCGCAGTATCAGTCAGCCAATTATGCACCTTGTAGAAGTAACTGACCGTATATCAATGGGCGAGGTAGATGTCACCATCGACGTACATTCCAAAGACGAAATAGGAAAACTCGCCGAAGCCATAAGAAGAATGGCTGCTTCTATAAAGATTGCAATAAAAAGGCTATCATGAGATTTTATAGACAATTGTTTAGAAGGGTACTGTTAACCTTGCCTTTGATTTTTGCTACCGAGATTTCAGCTGCCAAGATAGGTGCGATACTCCCGCTGAGTGGAGAATACTCACTGGAAGGTAGATGCGCACTGCAATGTATTGAAATGGCTATAGAAGATGCTGAAAGGGCTGGCCAGGGGGGGCTGGATCTGGTACACTATGATGACAGTTCTACTGTATCAGCCGTCACCTCAGCAACAGAGTCACTGGGCAGGGACGGCGAGGTTATAGCTGTAATAGGACCCTTAAATGACTGGTGTGCGCAGGCAGCCATGCCCTTCTTTAACAAATATACACTCGTCTTCATATCACCTTCCACAATAAGCTCGCTTCTCTCAGAGGAAAATGACTTCTCATTTCGTATCTGCCCGAATGACGAATACCAGGGTAAGTTTCTCGCTGATTATGCATTGAGTAAAGGCAACAATATTGCAACAATATACGATAACAACCTCCACGGACAGGGACTCAAGTTCTTCTTTAACAACCAGGTGAAATCAAAGGGGGCGAACCTGGTTGCCTCAATACCTTACAGCAGGGATGTTGATCTATCTTTTATTTCTGATGCGGAAGTGGTATTCGTCGCCTGTGGACCAACTGGCTCAATCTATGTATGTGATGAATTGATAAAGAGAGGCAATCCCTACAAACTTGGCTGTGACGCGATGTCGACACTGAGGTTCAAGAGGTGGGCTGCAAGCAATGCCTCAAGGATTGAACATTTCACTTATGTAGACACGTCAATACAGGAGATAAGGTCTTTTATTGAAAGGTATGAAGACCGATATGGTAATACTCCTTCTGATTGGGGTATACTCTCATATGATGCTGCAAAGCTTGTCATAGCAGCGTTAAACTATGCAAAAGACAGACAATCTGTTAAGGATTTCCTTATGAGCCTTGGCGGTGACCGAGAGTCATTTTCTGGAATAACCGGTAGTATAAACTTTACCTCTAAAGGCGACGCAATAAGAAATCACTCACTGGGAGAGATAGTTGAAGAGAGGGCAATCGTCTCGAGAGCCGCCACGCTCACCCCTGAAATCGAAAAGCCCGAGCTCCCAATCCCTGAGACAAAGGAAGAGATCAAGATAGAAGAACCCGATATTGGTGAAGTCCCCGAATTCGTACCTTACGACGAACCTCCCAAAATCAAGAAAATGTCCTATCCTGAATATCTCAGGCAGAGGCAGATAGAGTGCTCGGGGATACTCAGCTTGACTATAGATACCTCGGGCGCAGTGATCGGCTCTGAACTCATCCGCTTCGATGCTCCCAATTGGGTAGGAGAGAAGGTTGTAGAGGAATCTCTCAAATGGAAATTTTCGCCCGCCAGACAGAGAGACAAGCCGGTCAAGGTAACTGTTGCGTTCCCGTTTAAATTTCAGATAGAATAATTCGTCATTCCCAATTGCTTGCTTCAACCCGAAACAAGGTGTTTTACAGTCAATCAAACCTCCCCATATTTCTCAACAAATCCTCGCTATTTTTAACCCTTATAGCCCTCGTAACCTCAATTTTAATCCTTATTATAATCTCGAAATTCATAAAGAGGCTTTCTGTAAAATTACCCATTTATCTGACTCTCATCTTTCTTGTATACTGCTTCAAATCATCTGAACTTATAATATCTCCACTGAGGCTCAAGAACCCCTATACACCTGAGCGAGTTAATATGCAATACTCAGATGTACAATTCTTTACTGAAGACTCGGTAGAGATAATCGGCTGGTATATAGAGGGAAGGGGTGATAAAACAGTTATCCTCTGCCACCCCTACGGGATGGATAGAGCTTACTGCATTCCTCACGCTATATTTCTGAACAAAATGGGTTATGACATCCTTCTCTTCGATTTCAGGGGGCATGGAAACAGTGGGGGGAAATATTGTTCGCTTGGATACTATGAAACAGCGGACCTTCTCGCAGGTATCTCTTTTCTCAAAAGAATGGGAAAAGATAATATAGGTGTCCTTGGCTTCTCTATGGGCGGTACGACCGCGCTAATTGCCGCATCCCTATCTCCTGATATAGATGCTGTAATAGCCGAGGGCGCCTACGTATCATTCCATTCTGCAACTTACTATTATGCAAAACGTTACCTTCATGCTCCAAGATATCCATTCCTTCCACCTGCAATATGGAGCGCTGGAATAAGACTCGGATTCAACCCAAAGAGACTCGACCTGGAGAATTTCTGCCATGATATCAAAGATACCCCCGTTATGGTGATCCACAGCAAAGGCGATACAGAGATACCAGTGACCGAGGGATTGGAGATATACAGATTACTGGGTGAGCCTAAGTATAAGTGGATACTCGAAGATGCAGAACACCTTCTTTACCATCTAAGGGAAGGCAAGAGATACGAGGAGAAAGTGGGTGAATTCTTTGACAGATTTTTGTAGTACCAGCATGCTTTAGCGATTACTCAGTTATGTGTAATGCGAGGTAGGGGGGTAGCCGCGGGCTTTATGCCTGCGAACAATGGATGCAGAATTATCTGGCGCGATTTCAAATCGTCTAGGCTCACCTGCCTGAGGTCAAGAAGTCATGGGGTCATTGAGTCATTGTGTCATAACATATTCTATATCTGTGGCAATCGTCAGTTATAGATCTATGTAATCTGCGTTCTAAATCAGAAATATAACTATCGAAATCTATAGGGCTAACCTATTATCGCCCAAGAAAGACCACCTTTTTGTTTATTACCATCTTTTCGGTATCCAGTCTTATAAAATACACTCCCGGAGACAATAAACTGCCGTATCTATCCACACCAAGCCATTCGACACATCCCTCCTTCTCTCTCCCTTCGAGGAGATTGGCAACATTTCTCCCACATATATCATATACATCAATGGCGACCTTACCAGCCCGAGGATTTGAAAATCTGACTGCGGTAGAATTGATAAAAGGATTAGGAATAGGGTCAAAAAGGGAGGCGACACCAGGACCATCTGTCTCGATACCCATTCCCGTATAAGAATAGTCTATCCTTATCTCATATATCACCGGAGTGGAGTCAGAGGAGGGCGAAGATACATCAAACAGATACCTTATATATCGCTTATCATCTAACGTGTCTGGTATTTGGCTGTCGTTTTGGACCTCGATTGTTATCGGCGGTGGGTTGAAGAAAAGGGGGTCTGATGTTGCCTCTAAAGTTACTGTAAGATCAGAGCCATGAAGGTCTGCACCCCAGTGAACTACTCCGTATTTCACTGTATCTATCCCAGTATCGTATATCGACGATGTGAGATTGCCCGTAGTATCATACGCCGCCCTTGCAATGGGATAGGATGAAACGCTGTCCTGACCCGCGTAAATAAAACCATTTTCGATCTGCAGAAGAGAATACACGTGAGAATTGCCAAGCTCAGTTCCACTCCAGCTGTCACCACAATTGGTAGATTTAAAAATCATCCCCGCAAAAGATACGTGTGTGCCTGCATATACGTTACCATTATCAGCTTCTAAAATGTCATAGACGACTCCGGATTGCCTTGTCCCTAAGTCGCCTGTTCTGATCCACGAACCTCCACCATCCGTTGACTTATATACATTACCACTGTCTATACCAGTGCCCGCATATATTGTTGAATCTGTAGCCTGTGTAAGTGCATAGCAACATCTATCATGGGAGAATCCAAGATCGCTCCAGCTTGCTCCACCATCAGTAGACTTGAAAATACATGATGTCGTATTATTCTTTGTTCCAGCAGCATAGATGGAGCCATCGAATCCCACAATCATATCCCATACAATCGTTGCATTTGTAAGGTCGCCAGTATTCGTCCAGTCCGAATAATCCCATGATCTAAAAACGTCGCCGTTTGGTCCTGTCCCGGCATAAATGGTA
>CAZRTU010000043.1:0-9520 GCA_964603075.1 uncultured bacterium | reverse complement strand
TAGCACCAGATAGGAATATCTTGAGGTCTTTACGGATAGGGTAGGTAAGGTAGGCTGCGTAACAGGGCGTTACTCTAACCGTTAATCTGGTTATGTAGATTGATTTTTTGTCTAAGCCTATCTTAAATGGGTTATTTTATCTTCATTAATCTCAGGACAAAGATAGAACCTCTGGGTCTGTTATCCTCCAAATAAACACTTCCCCCGTATCTTTCAACTGTTTTTTTGACTATGAAGAGCCCAAGTCCTGACCCTGCAGTTTCGCCATATCTAAAACCTTCCTGGAAAATCTTGTCCTTAACCTCATCTGGAATACCTATACCATAATCAGCTATCCTCAACTCGCACCACCCTTCCTTTTCTTGGACCGTTATATCTACCCTGTCAGTCTTTGCATGTTCAGCAATATTTCTCAATATGTTATCGATAACAGAAACCAGAGCATCATCAGCAAGGATCTCACAGCCCCCTTTGAGGCTAAATTTTATTGAGGGATAACTCTTTATAATACTTTTTATCGTATCACTTGTATTATAGACCTTTAATTCTTTGTGCGATGATATAAATGATTCGAGCTCACTCATTCTATTTATCAAATCGATGCTTGTTTTTATTCCTGTATCTGCCTTTTTTAAAAAATCATCCTCTTTTGTCTCTCTGTAGAGTCTCAGAGCGCTCTTTATAACCGTTATGTCATTAATAAGATCGTGTCTTAAGATTTTATTTAGTAACTCAAGATGTTGTCGATGTTCAATCAACTCATCCTCAGCCTTCTTTCTATCTGAAATGTCGGTAATGAATCCCTCAAGTGCGACAAGCTCGTTTTTGGGATTAAAGATTCCCCTGCCCTGTTCCCATACCCATTTTTCCTCTCCCCGGGAGGTTATTATTCTGTATATGAGTTGGAATGGTCTCCCTTTGAGTATGGCAGCCTCCACGTCTTTCCATACCTGTTCGCGGTCTTCAGGATGAATAATCTTCCCAAAGGATATCTTCCTGCTTTGAACCATATCGGATGGCTTGTATCCAGTTAGTTCAACACACCCTTCGCTTATAAATTCCATGGTCCAATCCCTATTGTTCTGACAGCGATAGGCTATACCAGGCAGGTTACTCATAAGAGTCGACAGCGCACGTTGGCTTTCTCTTAGTGCCTTCTCCGTATCCTTTCGCTCGGTGATGTCTCTGGCAATCCCAGAAAGGCCTATTATCTTGCCATTTGTATCGCGGAGAGGGACCTTTACCACATGGAACGTCCGTATTACCCCCTTAATGGGTTTCTGATCATCCACAGAAACAATCGCTCCTCTATTAAGAACCTTCTGGTCTATGTCTTCTTCAATGTGGCGCGCTATCTCTGGTGGAAATAGGTCGATATCTTTCTTACCAACCACCTCGTCTTTGGATAATCCAAACATGGAGGCAAACGCACTATTTACACTGGTATAATGTCCATGAATATCTTTTGCAAATATGGCATCCTGCGCAGCCTCAAATATAGACCTCACTCGTTTCTCCGATTCCCTGAGTGCCTTTTCTATCTTCTGCCGCTCGGCGATTTCCTTTTTTAGTTTTTTATTCGCTTTCCTAAGTTCGATGGTTCTTTTTTCTACAAGCTCTTCAAGGTGTTCTCTGTGCCTTTTCAGCTCTTCTTCCATCTGTTTTCGCCTGGTTATATCCCTCGCAATGCCTAATGCAACCTTTTTTCCACCTATTTTCACAGGGAAGGTTCTAACCTCAACGCAGATAGGAGTCCCATCCTTTCGACGCAGGGTAAACTCATCCGGTCCGGTGGGTTTTCCAAGCACATTTTGAGCAAGACGGTTTGCTGCCTTTGGAATCTGGTCGGGTGAGAGGAGGTTAAGTTTTAGAAAATTCTTACCGATTAGTTCTTCTCTTTTATAACCAGTTATTATCTCTGCGGCCCTATTCCCGTCTATAAAATTACCCTTCAGGTCGCTTAGATAATAACCATCAGGTGCATATTCAAATATTATCTTCAGGCGCTCCTGTGAACTTTTCAGTTTCTCCTCTGTAAGTTTGTGTTTTTTCTCGTGGAGTTCGAGCTCCTTTAATCTTTGCCTGACCCTGGCAAATTCATCATTTATCTTATTTTTTGGGAGAGTTTTATCTTCCATAACAGGATATTTTGCGAGAGGCTACTGGTTATTTGTTGTTTTTAGACGTGGTACTGCCTTATTATAACATAGAATATTAGGATTGTCAACTAAAAAATTTATTATAAAAAAAGATTACTCAGATAAATTGGACACAGATAGAGAAAGGTAAAGACCGAGGACCGACGACTAAAGACCAAGTACTAAAATGTCAGAACCGATTATTGGATACCCGACTTACGACAGGCAGGGATTACACAGATAGAAAGACTATGCGCCCGGCAGCACAAGGATAAAGGACGAGAGGACTTAGGGCTGAAGATGGAAGACCATTGAACCGTTGGCTCAATGACTTAAAACCTATCAGTGTCTAAAACCAACTCCTGCAAAACCCTGTTAAAGAATGGAGGGGGTGGTTTTATTATCTGGGCAGCACGAGAGGAAGGTGGGTCAGGGGGTTTTCTATTACATTTGCTTCTGTTCCGTATATTTCTTTGATCGTAGAGCTGTTGATTATCTCTTTGGGTAATCCATCACGCACTACCCTACCTTTGTTGATACATACAACCCTCTCTGCGTATTCTGAGGCAAGATTCAGGTCATGAAGGACTGATATTATGGTGATTCCTTTTGATTTCAATTCCAGAAGCAGTTTAAAGATCCCCATCCTGTGATTTATATCGAGGTGTACTGTGGGTTCATCCAGGAGCAAGACCTGAGGCTCCTGCGCCAGAGCCCTTGCGATAATAACCCTTCTCAACTCACCCCCTGATATCTCGTTTATCTTTCTACTTTTCAGGGTGAGGGTGTCTGTAAGTTCCATCGCATGTTTTACCACACTGTAGTCCTTTTCCCTGGTTTCATTGTGAGAGTATCTGCCCATCAAAACTACTTCTTCACAGGTGAATGGGAATGCGAAGGATGTAGACTGAGGGACATAGCCTATAAGCCTTGCTATCTCCCTTCTCGCCATCTTGGTTAGGTCTTTGCCATTAAGCAATATCCTTCCCTCCCAGGGAGAGAGAATGCAGCAGAGAGTTTTGAGCAATGTACTCTTTCCGCTGCCATTCGGTCCTATGATGCCGAGGAATTCGTTTCGTCCAATCTTGAGAGACAGGGATTTAAGAACCTTGGTTGTCCTGTAGCCAACCGTTATGTCTATCAAATCAAGCATGTAGTCATGGGGTCGTTAGGTAATTGAATAATTAATAGATACTGATTTTATATATAGAGTGCTAGAAATTTTTTATAGACTCCAGATATAGGTGACCAGAGTGTCGCCATATCTTCTCGTCTCCCCAATCTCCAATTTCTCTCTAATCGAGTGCTCTATAACAATTAAACGGGCGGATTTGGCAAATTTTTTTAAAATCCTCTTCGCATAGCCCATGTCATATGGTGGGTCCGCAATTATTATATCATAATGATTCGTAATCTCATAATTCATTGCATTCGTATTCAACACCCTAACGTTTTCTATGTCGAGGTTTTTAATATTCTCCTTCAGGATCCTTATAACCCTTTTGTTTTTCTCAATAAAAGTGACACTCTTCGCCCCCCTTGATATTGCCTCGATGCCATTAGCACCGCACCCTGCAAAGAGGTCAAGGACAACCGAATTATGTAACTCTTCACCTATTATGTTGAATATGCTTTCTCGGACCAGTCCGCTGGTGGGTCTTATACCCTTTGGGAATTTGATCTCTCGTCCCTTGTATATGCCTCCTATTACATGCATAAGTTAAGGTATTAAGGCGGTATTTAATCTAACCCCTTGGATGGTAGATCCTGATTGCCTCTTTTAATTTTTCTCTGTCAATATGTGTATAGATCTCGGTAGTCTGTATGTCACTGTGGCCAAGGAGTTCCTGAACAATACGGAGGTCTGCACCCCCCTCTAAGAGGTGAGTGGCGAAAGAGTGTCTGAAGGTGTGAGGAGTGATTCTCTTGTCGATGCCGGCCAGCACTATATACCCCCGCAAGATTTTCCAGAACCCCATCCGAGAGAGCGGTCTTCCCCTTACAGAAAGGAAGAGGTATTCCGTTACCTTTCCCTTTTTCAGCTTTGGTCTCGAATCTCTCAGGTATCGCTCGAGGTGAAATCTTGCCGGATTTCCAATTGGAACAATCCTTACCTTCTCTCCTTTTCCTTTTACAGAGAGTAGGTTTTCCGAAAGGAAAAGATCGGCGAGTCGGAGCGAGATGAGTTCGCTTACTCTCAGCCCTGCAGCGTATAGGGTTTCAAGCATGGCTCTGTCACGGATGGAGATGTAATCAGTTGCTTTGGCAGTTTCTATCAGCCTGACTATCTCGTCTACACCGAGGACAAAAGGTAGGGGTCTTTTGAGCTTCGGAGAGACAATGTTCTCAAGAGGTGTGCTCCTTACCCTGTCCTCCGACATCAGGAACTTGTAGAAGGTCCGAAGAGAGGATATCATTCTTGCACGAGAAGAGGCTTCCTGGGAGCTTATGTGTTCTATGAAGGCATGTATGTCTTGCCGGGATGCCTCGAGGATGTCTTTCTTCCTTGAATCCATGAAATCTACGTATTTTTTGATATCCCTCAGGTATGAACTCACCGTGTTTTCAAGACATCCCCTCTCAACCCTAAGGTAGTTTGTAAATTCATCTAAAATATCCACAGATAGACGACCCCCTTTACTCTTCTGTCTTGTGAGAGATTTCTCTAAGGAAAGTTTCCAGACCCGTGATATCCGTATCCAGAGTGATTTTTGTTTTACCGTTCTTCATCTCAACACTCATCTTATATTCGCGATAGAGCTTGGTGGATGATTTTATCTTCCTGCTCAGTGCTTTTCTGCAAGAGTCATCCCACTCTATTAAGAAATATCCGTCTCTTTTGATTCTGGATATACCTAATTTCTCTGCCCTTATTCTTATCTTGGTTGTATATATAAGATTTTGTACCTCTCGGGGTATCTGTCCGAAACGGTCTTTGAGCTCTTTACAGAAATCATCAAGCGCTGTTATGGTATTTATTTTACCCAATCTTTTATACAGGCCAATCTTGTGTTCGCTGTCCACATAAGAGTCCGGGAAATAGGCTGGAAGTCTTAAATCTATTATAGACTCCGGCGTCTCTTCGATCCTCTCCCCTCTCAATATCTTCGCTGTTTCTTCTATTAACCTCAGATAAAGTCCATATCCAATGTTTCTAGCATGTCCATGCTGTTTTGCCCCCAGCAGATTTCCCGCACCCCTTATTTCAAGGTCTCTCATGGCGAGCCTGATGCCAGCCCCGAGCTCTGTGAACCCAGAAAATGCTCTTAGTCTTTTAAGAGAGTTGGCTGACGCCCGTTCGTCTATTATCAGGCTACAGAATGCCTGTCTGTCTCCTCTTCCTACGCGTCCTCTCAGCTGGTGAAGGTCGGCAAGACCAAACTTGTCTGCCCTGTTTATTATGATTGTATTGACATTTGTAATATCTATTCCAGAACCAATTATTGTAGTGGTGAGGAGTAGATCCGCATCTTTTAGCAGGAAGGAGATCATCTTATCTTCGAGTTGCTTTTTGGGGAGTCTGCCGTGTGCGACAATTATTCTCACACCTGGAAGCATCTCCCCAAGCCTCTCACCTACCTCTTTAATAGTTTTGATCTCATTGTGAACGAAGTATACCTGTCCGCCTCTCTGGATTTCAGACTCTATTTGATGTCTGATTTCTTCATCATCCCACTTCGTTAGCCTTGTAGCAATAGGAAGTCTCCCCTGGGGCGGTGTGGTTAGCTGAGAGAGGGTTTTTATTCCCTGAAGCGATTGGTAGAGTGTTCGGGGAATTGGGGTTGCAGAGAGAGAGAGCACATCAACACCCTTTTTCAACATCTTTATCCTTTCCTTGTCCCTTACACCAAATCTGTGTTCTTCGTCTATTATAAGCAGACCCAGGTCTTTCCATAATATCTTGCTGCGCAGGAGTGAATGAGTGCCTATGATTATGTCTGCCTTTCCTTTGCCAATATCCCTTTTTATAAAGGAGGCTATTTTTCCGGTGACAAGAGAGGATAGCTGCTCGACTCTTATTGGAAGCCTGTACAGCCTCTTCTTAAAGGTTTCGAGATGCTGTATTGCCAGGATCGTTGTGGGTACAAGTACCGCCACCTGTTTGCCATCCATAACCGATTTCATGCTGGCTCTTATGGCTATCTCGGTCTTGCCGAAACCCACATCGCCACATATAAGTCTGTCCATTGGTCTCTCATTTTCCATATCTTTCTTGACCTCGTCCATAACGTTCAATTGATCCGGGGTCTCATCGTAAGGGAAGGATGCCTCTAATTCTTTCTGCCATACAGTATCTGGTGAGAAGGTGTAACCCTTGTGAATATTTCTCTCTGCATATAGTAATAGAAGATCTTTTATAATTCTCTCTATATCTTCCTTTGCCTTTTGCTTCTTGATAAGCCAATCGTCCCCACCGAGTTTGGAAAGCCGCGGCGATGCCGCACCTTCGTTCCCGATGTATTTTTCAACACATTTAAATTGCGATATGGGCAGATATAGTTTGTCATTATCTCTGTAATTGATGAGTAGGCAGTCGGTTGCGATATTATCTATGGTTATCCTTTCAATACCACTGTATATACCAATTCCAAAATCGGAATGGACAACATAATCGCCGGGCATAATCTCCTCCAGATCCTCTATGGGTGCTCCCCCGCTGGTTCTTATTCGCCTTCTCTTGTGCCTGTGATAACCAAATATATCCTCCGTTGTGAAGACGGCAATCTTGTATTCTTTAAGGATAAACCCCTGGACCAAGTCTTTGGGTATAATCGATGCATTGGTAAAGAGTTCTCCCATCTCTTTCTTGAGATAGGGCTCGCAGGTCATAAATATTTTGAAATCTTTCAGTCTATCTAATTTTTCTCTGAAGAGGTTAATGTCTCCCACGTATGACGCCACTGCACCAACGTCAAAGCCATCCTTTCCTATGTGTACAATGTTCTTTTCTCGACGTAGTGCCTCTATGTCTGTAATAAGTAGGAGATCCTCGGGGGTGTAATCCATTATGGAATGATGCCCCGGGAAGATATTATTTGGAGGGATTGTGATTGACCCTAATCTGCGAATGGACCTCTGGGTATATACATCAAATTCTCTTATTGAAGTGATGTCATCGCCATAAAATTCAATCCTTACAGGATTAACCCGGCCCTGGGGGAAGACATCGAGAATTCCACCTCTGACAGCGAAGTCGCCAACCTCACAAACCGTCCCAACTCTTTTGTAATCTGATTTAGTCAATTTTTCAAGGAATGTAGGATGGGTTATGCCAGTTGGATCAGATGAGGACCTTTTCGCCGTGATGGACGTAATATTTATCTGTCTTCGGAAGAAACGAGAGGGGGATTCGAGTCCTGATATTGGATTGCAGACACCAGTGAAATCCTTAAGGTGTAGATTTGATAATAGATTTATCGTATCGCCGGGATTTGTTGGGGGAAATGTTTCTTCCTTAACTATATTGATCTTGTCAAAAAGTGGTGAGAGTAATCTTCCTAAACCGAGAGGAGAATCCGAGATTAGTAGAACCTTTTGATGTTCCTCTTTAAGCACTCTCACGAAGATCGGGATCAGGCACCCAACTAAACCAGTCAATTTTTCTTCTGTGAGAGCGTTCTTAAATGCGGGGAGATTCCGCAGGAGCGAAACGAGTTCTTCCAGAATTCACCACCTTACTCCTTAAGCGCAAATCTAACCGGGTAACCTAACCAGACTCTCACCGGTTTATCCCTCTGTTTTGCAGGTGTGAACCTCCATGTCCGGGCAGCTTTTACTGCCTCATCATCGAAAGCTGGATTGAGCGATTTCACCACCTTAACGTCTATTACATATCCGGTCGTATCGAGGAGCAGCTTCAGGTATATGATACCCTCCATACCAGCTTTTCTTCCTATCTCAGGGTACTTAGGCTTGGTTATGTATATTGGCTCGGGAGGTGTATCATAGGGTACAAAATCCGGCGTTACTGTGGGTGGAGGTGGTGGCACCTTTTCAAAACCGGTAAAATCTGTCCTCTCTATGGTTGTCTGCTCCACCTCCTCTGGAGTCTCTGCTGCAACGGGCATCTTGGGTTTTGGCGGAGGTGGTGGTTCTGCAAGCTGTTTCATCTCCTCCGGTAGCTCTATAGTTATCACCCCTGCCTCTACTCTTGGTTTATAAGGGTTTGGTTCGCACTCTGGTATAAAAAGTGCAGCAAGGACAACGACTACGAGTGCACAAACCCAACCTATCTTGAGATAATCTCCCGCCCTTTCTTTTATGTCTGGGGTTTCAGCCATCTTAATCTCCCTTTAATTTTACCTTCCTTTCTTCTTTTCGGCTGCAAGCGAAACCTTGTATGCTGTTGCGTCTTTTAGCCCCTCGAATACGTCCGAGAGATCTCCATAAATCCCATGTTTATCCATCTTTATTGAAACGATTAGATTGGGATTTACTTCTTTCTTTCGTGACATTATCGAGGCAACATAATCTTTGGTCATTATGTTATCATCTATGGATATAAGTCCATCGCTTGATATCCATAGATGAGCTATGTTCTTTTTAGGCAATTTTTTTGCCTCAATGGCAGCGGGGAGTCTTACCCTAAATCCCTGTTCTGCCCTGAAAACAGACGTCAGCATAAAGAAGACTATAAGGAGGAAGGCTATGTCGGCCATTGAACAGGTAGGAATCTCCGGGGACTCCCTTTCTTCTCTCGAAAGCCGCATAAAAACCTCCTATGATTGTACCTCAAGTTTTTTATGACTTTAACTTAACAAGGTTATCCCGGATTTTAATAATCCTTCACCAGGATAAATGGATTTACCGCTATTTGCCCTTTCTTTCTTCAGGCGGAGCGAAGGCTACTCGCTGCGCATTAGCAATTCGTAATTCGTCAAAAACCTTTATAATGGTCTCGTATTTACATCTACGATCCGCCCTTAGAGAGAAGACGAGTGAGTCGTTAACCGCAAGCATGGAGCTTACCTTCTCCTCTATATCCTCAAGGCTTACATCCTCCCCCTCTATCCTTACCTGTCCCAGTGCATTAACATAGACCTGAGCGATGTTCCCCTTTTTGATCTTGACGGTCTCCCCCTTCTCGGGCAGCACTATCTGAAGGCCTTTCTCGGTAGCAAATACCGACGTTAACATAAAAAACACTATGAGGAGAAACGCTATATCAGCCATAGAAGCGGTGGGAATCTCCGCCCTCATCCTCTTTCTCTTGCCTCCAAATCTCATAATGTCTCCTTTTTAAGGCTTTTTCTCCAAGAGGTATTCGATCAGGTCGGATGCAGATGTTTCCATCATTCTGGTATAACCATTAGCACGTGTGGTGAAAAATACATGGAAAAGGACGACCGGGAAAGCAATTGCAAGACCTGAGGCAGTGGTAA
>CAZRTU010000042.1:0-9597 GCA_964603075.1 uncultured bacterium | reverse complement strand
GTCATTGGTATAATTCATGGCAATAGAGCGCCTGACTCTGCCGCTCTTTACGAGTTTGGCGAGGCTAATATTCAATGTCTGCATACCATATCTCTGTCCTGTCTGAATTAGACTGTATATCTCATGCTCTCTGCCCTCCCTAACCAAGGTTCGAAGTGCAGGGGTGGCTATAAGGGTTTCAACGGCAAGCACTAAACCCCCATTCGCCCCTGGGAGAAGTGCCTGGGCAAGTATTGCTACCAGTGTAGCTGCGAGCTGTGTCCTTATCTGCCTCTGCTGCGCAGAGGGGAAGACGTCTATTATTCTCTCAATCGATCCTACTGTTGAATTCGTATGCAGGGTTGAGAGCAAAAGATGACCGGTCTCTGCAGCCGTAAGGGCAAAACTAACCGTCTCTATGTCTCTCATCTCACCGACATATATTACATCCGGGTCTTCTCTTAGACAGTATTTAAGGGCATTTGAAAACGACCTTGTATCACTGCCAACCTCTCTCTGCTGTACCACAGACTTCCTATGTTCGAAAACATACTCTATGGGGTCTTCTATTGTTATTATGTGACACGCCCTCTCCTCGTTTATTGTCTGGACCATGGATGCAAGTGTGGTAGATTTTCCTGAACCAGTCGCACCTGTAACCAGCACAAGCCCTTTGGGTCTGCGACAGAGTTCCTCCAACATATCCGGAAGACCAAGCTCACTAAATGTCGGTATCCTCGAAGGCAGAAATCTTATTGCACAAGCCACATTCCCCCTCTCGATATAGGCATTGCCTCTAAATCTCGCCTCACCGTCTCTACCGAAGGAGAAATCAAGCTCATGCTGGTGCTCAAATCTTGCTGTCTGCTCTTGTGTTAGGAGTGAGTAAACAAGCTCTCGAGCTAACTCTGGTGTGATTACAGTAGACTGAGAACTCAACAGTCTCTGATCCACTCGCAGTTGGACAGGAACACCCACGGTTATATGGAGATCGGTCGCATCCTTTTGTATCATCTCATCAAGCAGTGATTCGATGTTTATCATTGCTGCTCCTTGGTTATTCTTACAACCTCTTCGAGGGTGGTCACGCCCTCTTTAAATTTTCCAACTGCAGCCTCTCTAAGTGTGAACATGCCATCCTCTCTTGCTTTCTCTCTGATTGTATCAAGTGCCTCGCCTTTTACTATCATATTCCTTATCTCAGGAGATACATACATAACCTCGAATACTCCCTTTCTACCCTTATATCCAGTATTGCTACAGTATGGGCAGCCCTTTCCCTTATAAAAAGTGACTCCATCAAGATCGGATGGATCCAACCCAGCCTTCATGAGTATTTCCTTGGGTATCTCAAATTCTTCTTTACACTTCTCACAGATCTTTCTTACCAATCTCTGAGCCATTACAAGCACAAGAGAAGACGAGATAAGATAGGGTTCTACTCCCATATCATGCAACCTGGTCACAGCACTTGGCGCATCATTAGTGTGAAGGGTTGATAAGACAAGATGCCCGGTAAGGGATGCCCTGATGGCAATATCTGCAGTCTCTTTGTCCCTTACCTCCCCAACCATTATTACATCCGGGTCCTGACGTAAAAATGATCTCAGAACATTTGCAAATGTTAGGCCTATCTTTTCCCTGACCGCGACCTGGTTTATACCTGGGAAATCAAACTCAACAGGGTCCTCAGCTGTCATAATATTTATATCAGGACGATTTATACGGGTTAGAGCGGAATACAGTGTGGTGGTTTTGCCAGAACCTGTTGGACCTGTTACAAGTAGAAGCCCATAGGGCAGGTTTATAACCTCCTCAAACTTATTCAATGCCCCCTCATCCATACCGAGTTTTGCCAGATCCAGTGGTACCGCAGACTTGTCAAGAAGTCTCATAACAACCTTTTCGCCATAGATTGTAGGTATGGTCGACACCCTCAAATCTATAGTCCTTCCTCGAAACTTGACCATAATACGCCCGTCCTGCGGAATCCTTCGCTCAGCAAGGTCAAGATTTGACATCACCTTTACCCTCGATGAAATCGCCCTTCTCATTTTCCAGGGTGGTGCTGGGAGTTCATGCAATTTTCCATCCAATCGAATCCTCGCCCTTATAAAACTTTCATACGGCTCTATGTGTATGTCGCTTGCACTCTTGGATACCGCCTCTCTGATGAGACTATTTACATACCTCACGACAGGCGCCTCCCCTGCCTGGACAAGAAGGTCTTCTGCTACCTGATTTTCCTCTTCCCTTTCGATAAGCTCCAGGTCTGAACTCTTTGTAAAGTCGCTGATGATCGTAGACATACTCTCAACCTCCCCATAATGGCGGCTAATCGCATCGAGAAGGTCCTTCTGCCCGGCAATATAAGGCTCGATTTCACAACCAGTTATGAATTTTAGATCGGATAGAAGTTGATTATCAGAAGGATCAGCAACTACTACATTAAGCACTCTGCCTCTCTTCCTTACGGGCAAGCACTTGCGCATCCTTGCAAAGTCGCCCGGTATAAGATCTATAAGTCGACTAGGAATCTTGAGTTCCCCCACATCGATACTGGGAGTATTTGTTTCTTTTGTTTCTGTCTTCTCTTTCATAACCAATGAAAAAGCAGGCACATCCAATTTAGACTATTTTCGTCGGAATTATAACATCTTTTTGAGATTTTGTCAAGGGTTTTTTTTGGTAACGTGTAATTTTATTTTAACCTTATGTGCGAAATTCTCCAAACCAACAGGGGACAACCCCAATCCCCTTAACGAGGTCCGTTTCTTGCGAAGTATCACGGTCCAATAAATAACAAAGAACAACATATGTTAAAAGTCTCAGTAGTGGTTTGGCCACAAACTGGAAAAGTAATATGTCTTTCACTTTACAGTATAATACAAAAATTCTATCTTGTCAAGTAAAAAATTCAATTAAAATTTATTTATATAACCCTCTAATAACCCTACACTTACAAACTACATGCCATAACGTAAGGCAAATTTTTTGGGCTCTTGGGTAAAAATTTGGAGGTCAAGGGAGGGTAGTTGGATCTCTTGGGTAACAAGTAGCTGCCGGGTGACCAACTTCGGGTATAACCTTTCTGGGATTTAGGCTACCAAATATCAAAATAGATAAATCATCTTGTGACATATTCTGGATAACTACTTATTACTAATCGAGGATTGCAAAGAAACCCTTCTGTATCAACATATATATAATAAGCTTAATCTACTTTATAAGATACTCATTAAGCGATTAGGCAAGAACGAGTTAGTCTAATTTATGTATGGACACTTTCTGGATATCATCCCTTGATGTAAATTTACCTGAATTTGTATTCGCATCGGGTCTTTTTGGTTAAAATAGATTATAAGCTCCTATTCTTTGCGTTTCTCTTCAGGTTCAACTAACGCGACCGCATCTATAAGTACGGATATTTCAAACGGTTTCTTAATAAAACCTACTGCACCGATCTCAAGGGCCCTATCTTTAGCCTTTTCGTCAGCGCTGGCAAATAATATCTTTGCATCCGGGTCAATCTGAAGTATCTCCGCTGAGGTCTCAACACCATCCTTAAGAGGCATTCGGTGGTCCATAATCACCACATCGGGTCTTTGATAACTGAGTAAAAGAGTACGATATACGCGTAAAGCCTCTAAGCCATCATAGGCATCTCCGACCACACGATGACCATTCAACTCGAAGATATCCCTTAGGAGCTCGTGAAGGACAGGCTCGTCGTCAACAATCAATATCTTCATGGCTTTATCAGTATTACTATACTCTCTATCAATAAATTATACCGCTGGTGTTTCCTTAAGTAGAACTATATTTCGGAAGTAGCACAATGAAATTACTTCCATCTTCTGGTCTTTCTTTTACCCTATCCTCTATCCAGATCTTTCCACCATACCTATCGACTAGCCCCTTTACAAGAGTAAGCCCTAAGCCGGAACCCCTTAGGCCATCTTTTCTCACCTTGGTTCTGAAAAATACCTCCTGTTTTCTCTCATCTATTATGCCTGGCCCTCTATCCTTGAAATCGAATCTCCAGAACCCATTATCTGAAAAGAGCAAAATGTCTAAAACAACCTTTTTATGTCTATCAAACCTTGCTGCGTTGTTAAGTATATTATAGAATAGGTCGTATAGTAGTCCGTCCGCCTTGACGAACTTCGGACCTCTCTGAGTTTTGAAGTGGACGGTCACATCTTTCCTCGGAAAGTCTTTGCATAACTGGGAGATTGCACTTTTGAGCGCTGGAGTAAGACTAACCTTTTCTTCTTTATATTCCTTTTCCCTGAGTAACATGAATTTCTTTACGTTTGAGACGAGAGCCCTGCTTCTGTGTACTTCAGCCAAGGCGAGCCTAGGATACTTAAGATTAAAGGGCTCACTCGTTAACATCAATTCCAGACTGGAGGAGATAGCCTGGTTTATGTTGTTCAGGTCATGGGACATCAGATCCAGCAAAAATTCCGTTTGCTGAAGACTCTCTTTCAGTGCATCCTCCATCTGTTTCTTTTCAGTGATATCCCAATCTAACCCTCTGTAACCTATCAATCTCCCGTCTGAAGCTTTAACTGCCACCCCACTCGTCTCAAGGATAACCGTGTGTCCGTCTCTATGGATGTTTCTGTTAATGAATCCTCTGAAAGGGTCTCTCTTATCAAAGATCTCTAACGCCTTCTTTTTCAGTATATCTCTTTCATCCTGATGAAAGAAATCGTAGAAAAATCTACCCAGTACCTCTTCTGGCTTATAACCCAAAATCTTTTCGATTGCATCATTGCTGTACGTATATTGACCCTTTTCATTTACCTCCCAGATCCAATTGCCTGTATTCTTAACTATGTCCCGAAATCTCTCCTCTGATTTTCTTAGAGCCGCTTCTGTCTCTGTAGTATCCTCTAATATACTCAATAGTGCCTTTCTGGATTCCTCCGACTCTCTATAGAGCTCTTTCAGTTCTTTTTCCTTGGTCTTTCGTTCGGTGATATCTACAACTATAGTCACAACTCCGATGACATTATTCTTGTGCATAACAGGTATCTTCCTCGTTTCGGCTACTATTTTTTCCCCTCCAATCTCATGAGTTTCTTCTGTGACCAATAGCTCCCCCTCCCTGAATACCTGATTGTACTCTTCGCGGATACTCTCGGGTAGAAATGGGAAGACATCAAATAGGTGACGGCCAATTAAATTTTTTGATTCGAAGCCGAGTTTGCTCAGCCAGCGCTTAAAGGGCTTGTTAATGTAGACTATCCTCAAATCATTGTTTGCGATGTGAATATGCCTGTCAATCCTGTCGAAAAGAGAAAGGTACTCTTCTTTTGCCACAAGCAGCTTTCTCTTTACTTCCTTGGTAACAAGAGAATCCCCGAATACTCCCTTGGCTTGTATACAGTTTTCTATGGCATGGTATATATTTTTAGAGAGACCTGAAAGAAGATCCGCCAGACTTTTATCGATATCATCGCTACTGGCATAGATCAGGTGGATTAATGCAACCTTACTGACAGGTATGAGCAACACAGATTCCTCTTTTCCTGTTAGGTCGGGACAATATTTCAGAAAGTCTTTATTGATTCTACACTTCAAAATGAATTTTTTAGCCTTCGACGCCTTAATCAAACCATCACATACCGAGGTGATCTTCTCCATGGTTCCTTTATCTCCCAATTCAACCTTGGCACCCACAAACGGATTAAAAATTTTGTCTTTCTCTTTAAACCAGACGATTCCATAGTACGCTTTTGTCTTATCCACTATCGTATTTATGACCTCTCCGAGCATCTCCCTGAGGTCTAGACTCTTACCGATGGCTTTTGCACATTCATAGGCAATACTCAGTTTTTTTAGTCTATCTCTACTCCCCATAATTTGCTCCTATAACTGTCGACGGGATTGTGAAAAACTAAACCACAGACCTGCCTGCTGTCGGACAAGTCAGCCCTATGATGAAACCCACTAACAAGGAAACCTAAAGGTTTGTCCTACATTCACAACAGATTGAACCGTAGGGCAAGGCTTCCTGACTGCCGTCAGGCAAGTTAGCCTTGCAATAAATCTTAAACCGCAGAGTACTCAGAGCATTTTTGAATTTTGATTTTTGATATTTAATATTGCCTACCCTGCCTACCGGCAGGCAGGTGTGGTTTCTTTCATATTATTTTTCACAGTATCCTGTCGATTAGGCATTGGTGTGTATTTAATAAATACTAAACTCCATATCTCCTATCTTGCCCAAGCTCGCTCAGAAGCCGATTGATCTCCCCTTTTAATTCTATAATTCGTTTCTCTCTACCTATGGTGGCGTTGTAGTAGAGCTGAAGCTCATCTAAGTGCTTTTTTAACTCGTCCTCTGATCTCTTACGCTCCAAGGCAAGGGCAATCTGGTCTGATACGAATTCTAAGAGTCCCATGTCCTTTTTGGTGTAAATCGAAGCATCGGTGTAACTCTGGACAACTACAGCACCAATTACATCACCTTCCACACATAGTGGAACCCCAAGCCATACTTTAGAAAGGGTCCCAAGCAACTCTATATCCCCCTTCTTTGCCAGTTTCTCTATGCCTTCTTCTGTTATAAGAAGGGGTTTCTTCTGCTTTATAACGTATTTTGTCATGCTCTTCCCGGCGTGGAAAGAATCAACTTTGTCTTTCTCATCAATACAATACGGTAGTGAAATCAGGTCGTTCTCCCTATCATATAGTGCAATATAGAAGTTTCTTGTATCTAAAATACCACTGAGTAGACTGTGAATGGTTTTAAAGAGTTTATTGGTGTCCTTGGTTTTGTTTATAGCGTCGCTAATTTGATACAGGACTATCTGAACTTTTTCAGACCTTTTTCGTTCGGTGATATCCAGTATTTGACCAACGCTCCTTACATTTCCTGACGAATCTTTCATCAACGAAGAACTTATCTCCACACACCTCTTTTCTCCGTCTTTTCGAATGATATCGAAGCTATATCTGTTAGGAATCTCATCACCCCTCTGTCTTCTTTGATAATAATCTGTTACTGTAACCTTGCTTTCATCGGTCAGAAACCTTCTGAAGTCCTCACCAATCAACTCCCGACGTGAGTATCCCGAGATTCTGGCAACCTCGTCATTAACATAAAGAAATCTATAGTTGTCATCGAGAATGACTATGCCTTCAAGAGAATTTTCAACAATGGAGCGGAACCTTTCCTCATTCTCCCTCAATCTCTTCTCCATCTTGTGTCTATAGAGCGCGGTTTCTATTGTGCTATGTAACTCTCTGTCATTGAAAGGCTTGAGAATATAACCATGCGGCTCCGTTAACTTAGCCCTATCAAGGGTCTTCTCGTCCGCATAGGCGGTGAGATATACTACGGGGATATCGAAACTTGAGCGTATCTGGCTCGACGCCTCTATCCCACTTATCTTGCCTCTCAGCACGATGTCCATAAGGATCAAATCTATCTTATGTTTTTCTATCTTTTTTATCGCATCCTCTCCTGAGGCGAGGATATCCACAACATTGTATCCGAGGCTCTTAAGGCTCAGTCGGATGTCTTCTGCTACAATGCTCTCGTCTTCAACGAGGAGGATGTTTGTCTTTGCCATTTTTTCTAACTCCTGTCCGGTTTTCCATTTGCTGCCGACGTTATTTGATCTCTATCTTTTTTATGTTGCGGTAAAGTGAACCAGAAAAGACTGGCTCTTGTTCTTATCCTTATCTCCCATCTCTATCTATCCAAAAATTTATCCTTATCGTTAGATCCGATAGCACGGTATTAAAAATCGCTCTCTACACCTTGTACCTTCTCTTCTCATCCAGTCTGTCCAAGAGTCTATTTACCTCGTGTTTAAGGTCGATGATCTTACTCTCCCTACCCAGTGTGGCGCTATAGAAAGACCTGAGTTCTCTCATCTGTGTGAGTAACCTATCCTCTGTCTGCTTATACCTAACAGCCTGTGCTATCTGGGAGGAGACATATTGAAGTATCTCTCTGTCTCTCTTGGTGTATTTGACACCTTTCGTATAACTCTGCACTGCAATTACACCCAACACCTCATCCTCGAATATCAATGGGACGCCAAGCCAGGATATTGGGAGTCTCTCTTCAGAGATCAACTCATCCTCTCTCCTCAGTCTCGAAATTACTCTCGGGGTTGCAAGAAGGGGCTTCTTGGTGTGCAGCACGTAAGAAGTCAAGCCCTTACCAACCTTTTCCTGTTTCGGCGTCTTGGCATATTTATCTTCAAGATAAGGGTATCTTATCAGGTCAGTTTTGGAGTCATATATTGCAATATAAAAGTTTTCATCGGGCATTAATCCATTTATGGTCTCGTGTATGAACCTGAATAGTTCATCTACATCCTGTGTGGTTACAACTGCCTCGGCAATTCTATAGATTGATTCTCTGATCCTCTCTTCTCTTTTATACTGTGTGAGATCTGTATATGTAGCTATAACACCTATCAATTTTTCACCAATAAGTATGGGCGACCCCGAAACGATTACGTCCACAGGGGTGCCATCTTTTCGGAACCTAACAGCCCTGGTGGGGGGAACTTCTCTCCTCTCAGATAGAGTCTGATTTGTCCATGATTTGGCGCTTTTGACTACCTCGGGGTCTTTGCCAGTAATGAGGTCATCTATGTTGTTACCCATCGCCTCATCTCTGGAGTATCCAAATAGCCTCTCTGCCTCGGGATTCCATTCAATCACATCGTGTTTACTGTCTGTGGTTACTATAGCGTTAGGTGCACTCCTTACCACGCTCTCAAAATATTTTCTTCGCTCCTCAGCTTCCCTCTCCAGTCTCTTGTCCTTGGTAATATCTCTATATATGGCAACAGCTCCAACTACCTGCCCAGCGGTACGAATAGGCGAAGCAGAGAGGAGAACATTGATGGGATTACCATCCTTATGATAGCGGATAGTCTCCGAGGAAGGAAAAGAGACACCAGAAAGGAGTTTGGCTGAAATTTCCCTGGCTTTCCCATATACCTTGGGATCTTTAGATGCTACCAGCTGATCTAGATCACTACCCACCGCCTCTTCACTTCTGTAACCGAACAGCCTCTCTGCCTCGGAATTCCATTCCAGAATTTTTCCTCCTTTATCCTGGGTAATAATGGCGTCGGGAGCAAAAGACATTATGTTCTCAAGGTATAACTGTCTCTCCTTGAGTTCATCTTCCATCTCTACCAGCTTCGAGATATCCCGACAGATAATGCGAATTATCCTTTCTCCACCTGCAAGCTGCTGCATCGACGCCCTTTCGCTAACATGAATTACACTACCATCTTTACGGACTTTTCGAAACTTGAGGGATGAGATTACACCCTCATCTTCCTTTAAAATCTCGCTCAATTGCTTTTGTACAGAACCAACATCGTCGGGATGGACAACCCTCATTATAGACTGAGAGATAAGCTCTTCCTTTCTATACCCAAGCATCTTCGCACCCAGAAGATTAACTGAGACGACCGTCCCCTCGGGAGTAACAGTAAAATACATATCAGGGGCGTTGTTATAGATGTCTAAATAACGTTTTTCACTCTCCCTTAGAGCTTCATCCGTTCTGCGCATCTTGATAAATACTGGCACGAGTAAGACCATACCGATAGCCATCAGTAATGAACC